>JANMGS010000763.1:0-2166 GCA_031374745.1 Ferruginibacter sp.
CCTCCACGCAAAATATTAATACCATCGGTTACGGTCATTTGCTTTATTGATGTCAAGAATATTTGTCCTACTTGCCCTGCGGCATCTTCTGCAGCACTATTCATGGATAAAATGGCTTTATCTACCAATGAGCCTGCGCCAATGCCGCGCAATTGCTTTTCTACTTTTACGGCCTCGGCAGGCATCACAATTTTTATTGCCTCATTTTTAAAATAACCACCTGCAGCGCTCAGCGATTTTGCAGTAGAATCAGTTGCTACCCTCAAAGCATCTTTTAAGCCGCTCACGATATCATCGTTGCTCAAACCCTTTCCAGTACTCGCACCTTTTATGGTCGATAAAATATTTTTACTGCTATCTGGTTGTACTGCTTTTTTTAATTTACCCAAAATACCTTGCGCAAAAGATTGTTGTACGGCCAAAGAAACAAAAAGGAAGAGGATAATTTTTTTCATGTGTATATTTTTATTGATTTTAGTCACATAGAATTCGCCAATCATGATTAAAGTTGATGTCAACTTTTGTTTTGGCTCATTTCATAGTATCTATTTGAGGCACAAATTAGTAAATAAGATGCTAATGGAGGGTTAAAATAAAATTGCAGGCTATTTTTTTATATGTTTAATTTACAAAAAATAAAAACAATGAAAATAGCAGTACTCGGTGCAGGCATGGTGGGCAGAACAATGGCCATAGATTTATCAAAAACTTTTGAGGTAACTTCTTTTGATATCAGTGAAACCAACCTAGCATTATTAGCATCTCATTCAAACATTCAATGTACAATAGCAGACTTATCTGCCCACGAAAACTACCCAAGCATGCTACAAGCATTTGATTTGGCAGTATGTGCCGTACCTGGATTTATGGGTTATAAAACATTGGAGGCAATTATACAAGCAGGAAAAAATGTGGCCGATATTTCCTTTTTTCCGGAAGATGGTTTGCAACTGGATGCACTTGCAAAAGAAAAAAATGTAACCGCCATTATTGATTGTGGTGTAGCACCAGGCATGAGTAATTTGATATTAGGTTACCACAATGCACAAATGAAAATAGATAGTTTTGAATGCATGGTAGGTGGGCTTCCAAAAATAAGGGTAAAGCCTTTTGATTACAAAGCACCCTTTTCGCCAATAGATGTAATAGAAGAATACACCCGCCCAGCAAGGTATGTAGAGAATGGGCATGTAGTTACAAAACCAGCACTAAGCGATGCAGAGTTAATAAATTTCGAATATGCAGGTACATTGGAATCATTTAATACCGATGGGCTTCGCAGTATTTTATATACAATGAAACATATTCCGGATATGAAGGAAAAAACCCTGCGTTATCCAGGGCATATTGCGTTGATACAATCATTGATGCAAGCAGGTTTTTTTGACAAGGAACCAATCCAAGTAAAAGGAAAAATGATAACCCCTTTGGAACTAACTTCTGCAATCCTTTTAAACCAATGGAAACTTGCTGCTGACGAAGCGGAATTTACCATTATGAAAATTATAATAAAAGGTGAAGGAAAAACCATTGACTATTTGTTGTACGATGAATATGATGCGGCCACTCAAACTTCGTCTATGAGCAGGACCACGGGCTATGCCTGCAATGCATTTGCCAATATAATAGCCAATAAATTATTTGATAAAAAAGGCGTGTTTCCGCCAGAATTGGTTGGCGACAATGTTGTTTGTTTTGATTTCGTAATGAATTATCTGAAAGAAAGAGGCGTTAATTATAAATTGACAGAATCTTAAATAAGATTTTTTATATTTTCATTACGAAAGCTGTTCCTTATTTTTGCAACACATTTAACTAGACATGAGAAATAAAATTATACTTGGCTTTATTTTACTGTTGGTAGCTGCAGCAATTTATAAATCTTGCAAGCCGGAAGAAACTGAACCAATTGACGAGAATGAGAATCCAAAGCCTTCTTCTACTGTAAAAATATTATCCTACACTCCCCTAGCCCAATACCCGCACGACACTGCCAGCTATACCCAAGGTTTAGAATTTTACAAAGGCAAATTATATGAAAGTGGTGGTGACTTTGCCAATTCTGTATTGCAATATGGAGATGCAAAAACTGGTAAAACGGGATATCCAGCCCATTTTGGAAAAATGGCTGTTCCGCGAAAAAACCTTGATTCTTTACGGTGCGCG
>JANMGS010000783.1:0-10104 GCA_031374745.1 Ferruginibacter sp.
GTTTTCAACCGCCATCAGGCCTGCCTGTCGGTAGACTGGGGTTGACGACCTTTCTTTAAACTATAAAAGAATTTGTAGAAACCCCAACAGCGGCTTTCAGCCCTGTTGGAGGTTGTGTAGAGATTAAGACCCTACTTATACAATCGCTTTAAGGTTTAATTACAACCTTAACTTGATGCAAATGCCCTCTATTGCGGGACTGTTCCGTATATGTGTGCATGCTTATACCGCTTGCAGGATCAAACATACACATATATACATTCCTCCACTTGCCTTCCGGCAGGTCCAACGCACTTGTACCGCACATCCTTGTCGGGAGCTCTTCAGCAGTAAATCATTTTTATCCAAAGGAGTCCTGCGGGCAACATTTATAGAAGCGAGAATAAAAAAAGCTACTAGATAAAAAGCGCAAATATTTAGATAAAGAATGGCAGAGGGGCAGAAAAATAAAGACGTAAAAATATAATAACAAGATAATGTTATAAAATGCTTTTGTGTTTTCTGATAATGCCAAAAGTTATACAAGCCTGTGCAATTAAATAGGTGATCATTATCCAAAAGGATGAAAGATATATTGGCGCATAAAATTTATTTATTGCCAATAGTGAATCGGAACAAACAAATGAAATGGCTCCTGCAATTACAAAAAATTTGCTATGACCTTCCCCACTAAAAAAATACTGTAATGCAAAATACAACATAGTGGAAATGGTTATTGCATACACCGTTACGGGTATTTTTAACGAGCCAAGTGTTGG
Source organism: Ferruginibacter sp. (assembly GCA_031374745.1). Lineage (GTDB taxonomy): Bacteria > Bacteroidota > Bacteroidia > Chitinophagales > Chitinophagaceae > Ferruginibacter. The sequence goes on from JANMGS010000783.1 coordinate 759, forward strand.
AAATAATAGGTACAGCATTGCAACCAAATAAACTAAAATAAATGAGCTGGCAAATAAAAAGCTAGGCCCTTTTGCGAAAGCTATTGCAGGCTTTTGCTTATAAAATAATATGATATAAAAAATATGGCTAACCAAGAATAGCAATAAACCCAGTATAAAATAGATCTCAGCTTTGTGTGCAAACATTAATACGATATCGCCCAGCCAAGAGAATGCAAGTGCAGTTAGCAGGAGCTTTTTGGTAGAAAAACTTTTTGATAAAAATACATTTGCAAGTAAAAAGGGCAATAGAAAAGGCTTTAAGTACCATGCCATATTTTCTTGCCCTAAAAGAATAATCGATAAATAAATAAAAGAAAACACTATAAAACTTTTTAAAGCAAGTGTATTTTTCATGTAAAGCGTTTATTGATTAAGCAAGCACTGGTTGTTCACTTTTAAATTCATTTGTTACAAAATAGATTGTAAACAACAACGAAGACAGGAGGTACGCAATAACCAAGTAATTCCCAAACGGGATAAGTTTATTAAGCCCAAACCAATCGCCAAAATAACCGATGATGCCTATGCCAAATAAAAGTCTCAGTCCTTCCCAAAAAAGGGAAAACTTTTTTTTATCCATTAACTCAGAGTAACTATACACCGTAATAAAAATAAAAAGCCCATAAATAAAAATATTGGGTAATCCTATGGTAGCAATATTGTTAAACAGATAAGCAACAAATAGCAATGTAATCAATACTTGTGCAACCGACCAATATAATAACCTAGAAGAGTTTTCTAATCCAAACTTCGTAAAGTTAAAAACGTCTGTTATTTTATTCACTGGATATTGCTCATCAAAGCCTGCAGGTCTCCATCCTGTAGGTTTAAACCAGATGGTAAATTTGTCTTTCCATTTTGGGGCTCGCCAAGCATCCAATATCAATAACCATAAATGTTGAAAATTTATACGAATAGGATTCCAGGTTTGTGCTGGTCTAGTTATGCCAAATACAGGAGGTTCAGCAGTTAGTTCTGCTTGAAAAGTACCAAACAATTTATCCCAAAAAATAAATATCTGTCCATGATTTTTATCTCTGTACAGTGGATTGATGGCATGGTGTACTCTGTGGTGAGAAGGCGTTACAATTATTTTTTCTAAAATGCCCATTTTCTTTATATGCTTTGTATGGTACCAAAATTGCATAAATAAATGTAAGGGTAAGGTAACCGCAATAACGCTTGCAGGTACACCTACAAAAGCTGCTGGAATAAGTAAGAAGGTAAATAAATTTACAAAGCTAGAAATCGATTGGCGCAATGCACATGCCAGATTAAACTCTTCGCTGCTATGGTGTATGGCATGCTTGTTCCAAAAGAAATTAATTTGATGAGCCAACCGATGCCCCCAATAGCCATAAAAATCTATTGCTATAAATCCAATGATGTATGACCAAACAGTTGCTTCCAAATGAAAAATGGCAATTTTAGAAACCATCCATTGGTAAGAAATAAAAGTGAGGGATAAACCCAACACATCTTTTACTGCATTGGTAATGCCAGAGCTTATGCTCGAAGCGGCATCCATTAAAGGAACATTGTCTTCTCCTTTGTAAAGCCCATATAATTTTTCAATTATAATCAGTAATAAAAAAGCGGGCATCGCAATCGTTAAAATTTTACCGTATTCTTCCATATTAGTCTGTGTTGTATTTCAATATAGCCATACAAATTTATACTTTGTATTTCAATTATGAATGCTTTTGTACCAATGTCCCGGGCGCAAATAAATAATACCTTTTTTTGTGTTGAATCTTCCTAGAATTTCATTTCCATTTTTGTCTATTAATTGAAAATGTAAGTGTGGAAAAGCGGTATAACCCGTATTGCCCGATAGACCAATGGTTTGGCCTTGATAAACCGTATCTCCCTCTTTCACCAAAACGCCATTGTATTTTAAATGCCAATATTGTGCTATGCTTCCATCATCATGTTGTATAAAAATATGATTACCATCAGATAAGTATTCATCTTTTAATCCACCTCTATCACTATCATATTTTGTTTGTATTATTTTGCCAGCCCTAGCTGCACAAATTTCTGTCCCTATTTTCATTTTAAAATCATAGGCCAGTTCGCCCTTATGACTCATGTTGCTATTGGCTCCTTGTATGAATAAGTATCTACTTCCTTTTTTATAAGGTAGCCAATAAACAAAAGTTATATTGTCTTTTAAACGACCCGATTTTAAATCGTGTATTACTTTGTCTGGTAGTTGGCTGTAAGACGTAAAATACATACCAATGAAAAAGAATAATAGACTGATTTTCATTTTATAGTTTTATTAAATATACATACTTACCTATAAACTAAAACAAGTATAGAACAATTAGCAGTAGAAAATTAGAGAATGGAAAGCTTATTTATTAGAAATGCTTTTGGTAATGATGTAACTCAAAATAGATCCTACCAAAGCTCCAACTGCAGTACCAATTATCAATATTGTAGTTTCTGAAACATCTGTAAAATAACCAATAAATCATCCAAAAAAGAGAAAAATACAATGGATACAATCATCAAACGGTTCGATTGTTTTGGCTTTGTATGCGCTTGCAAAGGTTTAAAGTGATGTTGTGGGTGCTTGTACAGGTGCCTAACTTTGGATGCGGTACATTTTTTATTTTAATGTACAAGTAATTTATAGGTATAACAATTTTAGTTGCGCAAAATAGCTAAAAGCCAAACTGCTTTATTATAAAAAAATAGACAGGTATAAAATTTTCTTTTAACTTATCAAAAACCCCTTACCCTTTTGGAACTGTAAAAATAAACTTACTCCCTATCCCAACTTTACTTTCTACAAATATTTCTCCACCATTTTTAGTAATAAAATCTTTACAAAGCATCAATCCTAGGCCCGTGCCATTTTCGTTGGATGTACCCTTGGTAGAAAAATATTTATCTTCAAACAATTTATTGATATTTTCTGTACTTATACCTACACCAGTATCTTTTACAAATACCTCTACTAACTCTTGTTTTGCTGTGGCTTCTAAGCAGATGACACCACTTTTGGGTGTGAATTTTATTGCATTTGAAATTAAATTTCTCAAAACCAAACTAAGCATGTCTCGATCTGCAAATAATATTAATTTTTCGTTTACCGAATCTTTTATTGTTATCTCTTTTGCTTGCGCTTGCAATTGTAAAACCTTTATCGTTTCTGTAAAGAGGGATTTTGCATGTACAGGTTGTTGGTTTATCGAATAACCTTGCATTTGCCCCTTTGCCCAGCTTAGTAAGTTTTCCATTAGGCTGGTTGTATAGTTAAGCTCGTTTAAAATATCGGGGATGAGTTTTTTTATTTCTTCTGCGGGTAAATCATATTGTTGTACGGTGCGAAACAAATTACGTAAACTGTAAATTGGATTTTTCAAATCATGCGATATGATCGAAAACATACGGTCTTTAAGCGAATTTAAATTGCTCAACTTTTCAGCTTGTTCTCCTAGTAAATTGGCTTTCGTTACTATTTCATTTTGTTTGGTATTTAATTCCAGATTTGCATCTATTAGTTTATTGTTGGAAGTAGATAATTGCTTCTGAAAAGCTGTGTTTTCTTGTTTTATAAGAAAGAGTCCTAAAAATATAAAGAAAAGAGAAAAGAATTGGTTGAAAAAGTAAAAAATAGGATTTATATCTTTCATAATATAATCGTACTTGCCATGTATTGTAAATATTCCCAAATAGCAGATTATTGTAAATGATATTGGAATTAAGCTGGCTCGTATATTTTGGAAAAGAAAAACGGCAAGCACACCATACAGAACAAATAATAATTCGATGCCCACATCAATGCCCCCTAAATACACCAAAGATGTAACTATAGGATACAGAAAAAAATACCAAATAAGTGCAAATTTGTAGTGCCTTAAGTAATTGGCAGCAAGTACTACAGAGCTTATTACGAAAGGTGCACAAGCCACCACCCAAGCAATAGGAGGTAAGTAACCGCCGCTGTTAAGTGCTGCCAGTGGCGTAAAGACGCCCGTGAGTGCCCCCGAGAAATTGATTAAGTTAAAAATACCCAACCTACGCTTTTCGTAGTCGTCCATTTGGGGCTTGAAGCCAATTTGCTTAATGGCCCGAACAGCAAGAATTATTTTTTTAAAGATAAAGCCCATAAAATGGTAACAAAAGGGGTAGATTTTAATTGCTTATTGTTCGGCGTTTATACTTACGTTTTTAGGCTTTATTTTGATTTTATTTATTTCATCATAGAATAAACAAATTGCAATTGTTTTATTCAGCGCTAAAAATGTTTTGTATTATTATAAAATTTGCTTCATTGAATAGAAGGCTATTATAAATTCAACCTGATTTAAATTTTTACAATAACGTTAAAACTAACTTTATATTGCCTTTTTTGCTAAACCTGCTTTGAAGGATAATCTATTAATGAAAATCAGCATTCTTTTTTTAGATTAAGTTGTCAAATTAATAAATGCATTTTATTTGAACATAACTCCATGCTCGGGATACCCAATTATGTTTTAAAATACAAAAAAAATTAAGTGTATTTGTATGGTGTTCGGTATTATAGTTGGATGAATTTGGGCTTACTTGATACAACTTGGGATAAGGCATTTCCTCATACTGTAATTAAAGCGCAATACATTTTTATATCAATTTTGTTTTACAATTGGATAGTTACACTTGAATTAATAAGCATCTACTCCTTTTTTATAGGGGAGCAAATAAAAAAAAATATATCGTTGTTTAAACGACCCAATTTCAAATCGTGTATTAGCTTTGTTGGTATTTGTCCATAAATACTAAAGTACATACCAAAGAAAAGAATAATGAAATTATTTTTATTTTTAATTTTTATTAAATATACAGGCTTGCCTGTAAGATAAGTACAGCGAAATTAGGAGCAGAAAAATAGAGAATGGAAAGCTTATTTTTTAGCAATGCTTTTGGTAATACTATAACCCAAAACAAACCCTACCAATGCTCCTACTCCAGTACCAATTATCAAACTTGTAGTGTCTGCACCGTTTGTAAAATAGCCAATGCATAATCCCAGAAAAGAGAAAAATACAATGGATATAATCATCAAACGGTTCGATTGTTTTGGCTTTGTATGTGCTTGCAAAGGTTTATCGTGATGTTGTGGGTGTTTGTGCGGGTGTCTAACTTTGGATGCTGGCATAATTTTTTATTTGAATGTACGAGTAATTTAGCTGTGTATCAGTTTTAGTTATACATATTCAGTAATAAACTTACCCAAACGCAGTCTTTATTAAATTGTAGGCTATGATCATGAGTTTGAAAAAAATAATTTTTGTAAAACATATGCTTTCGCTACTGTAAAACTAAATTTACTACCTTTCCCCACTTCGCTTTCTACAAATATTTCTCCACCATTTTTAATAATAAAATCTTTTCACAATGTTAATCCAAATCCTGTACCATTTTCTTCGGCCGTGCCTTTGGTAGAAAAGTATTCGTCTTCAAATAGTTTACCAATATCTTCTGGTTTTATTCCTACGCCAGTATCTTCAATTGATATTTCTACTACATTGTTTTTAGAAATAGCCGTTAAATAAATTTTACCATTGTTATTTGTAAATTTTATTGCATTTGAAATTAAATTTCTCAAAACCAAACCAAGTACATCTTTATCAGTTAGAATAATGATATCGTCTGAAATTGAATTATAAATCTCAATCTCCTTTGCTTGCGCTTGCAATTGAAGAAGATGTATTGTTTCTATAACAAGTGGTTTAAGTTTAGTAGCTTGTAAGGTTAATGAATATCCTTGCATTTGCGTTTTAGCCCAAGTTAATAAATTGTCTACTAAGCTGGTTGTATAATTTAAATCGTTCAATATTGCTGGAATGTATTTTCTTATTTCATCTCCAGCTACATTGTATTGTTGCATGGTTAAAAATAGATTCCGTAAACTATAAATTGGATTTTTAAGATCATGGGAAACGATGAAAAATATTTTATCTTTAAAGTCGTTTAATTTATTTAGAATTTCGGATTGTTCTTTCTGGAGTTTTGCATCTTCTAAAAGAGTTATCCGATTATTATTTAGCTCAATATTTTTTTTATAAAGATCCTTATTAATATTTGACAATTGTTTTTGATAAGCATTGGATTCTTTTTTTATAAGAAATAACCCAAAAAAAATAAAAAATATACAAGCTAGTTGGTTAAATAAATATAGCAAAGGATGTATTTCTTTTAATACATAACTATATTTTTCATGATAGGAATCTACTAGCAAATAACAAATAATAGAAAATGAAATCGCAAGAAATATGGCCCTAAAACTTTGCAAAAAAAAGACAGCAAGTACACTAAATAAAATAAATAATAATTCTATACCCGCATCTACACCTTCAAAATAAACGATTGATGTAATGCTTGGGTATAAAATGAAATACCAAGCCAATGATAATGTATAATATTTTTTATAATTTAAAAGTAAAACAACCAAACTTATAATAAATGGGGTACATGCCATTAACCAAGTTATTGTTGGAAAACGAGTATAAATGTTTATTGTTGTTATAAGCAAAATAACGCCAATAAACAAGCCAGTAAAATTAATAAGATTGAAAATACCAAGTCTGCGTTTTGCCGAATCATCTAAAGTTGCATCGCATCCAATTTGCTTAATGAATGTAATGAGTGGTATGATGGGTGATATTTTTTCAGATAAAAAGTTCACTTTACTTAATGAAACTCATAAAAACTGTCTGGTTATTATGAATAAGGTTTATGGTGAATAGTTAGCTTAAGAACTTTTTTTTACCACTACTAAGTTAACTACTATTATGGTAGTTTTGGTTTTTATTTTCAATTTGCTTCTTCTGCATTGTATTATTTACGGTGTGCATAATGCCATTCACTTGTAAAGGCGCCAATAATTGCCTGTCCTTTATAAAACCGACGTTTCTCAATATGCAGATCATCAATGTCTTGTTGTAATACCTTTCTGTAAATTGGGTTCATCGTTCCTGCTTTTTCGCCAGCTGGCACAGATGGGTCATATTGAAAATGAGCATCTACAATGGTGCCTCTTGGGTACATAATGCCGGGTATGCCCCTGCCACGTATGTCAAGCTCCTCTGGGTGCTCTAGCCCCAGCGTATGACCAAACTCATGCGCAGCTGTTGTAGAATTGTGTAAGAGGTTGTCTAATTGAAAATAACCTGTATTGGAGTTTATTCCATCTACAAACGAAATATTTCCTGCGGCAAATTCTTCTATCCTAAAGAAATTTTTTAATGGATTGTCATTTGTATTTACATCTATTTGATTTAAATGTGGGGCATACATTCCAATTGTTCTTAAAACAAATGCATAGCTATTGCCATCAATGTTCACATGTCCATTTTCAATATTCCAGTACTTATTTATGTCTTCGGCTATCTTAAAACTCAAAGCTTCACTGGCTGCATTTCCATAAAAATAGAGTTGTGCTGAGATTGTAACTGTGTTTGCTTCATTATTTAATTCTGCAATTCCCATAATTTCTATTTTGGATATTACTAAAATGCATTTTATTTTTTTGCCATTAGCCCTGCAATAAAATTTATGATAAAAATGATTTGCCCACATAGCAATACGGACATTATAAGGGATATTGTTTTTGCGTATTTATTAAACAAGGTAAACGATTCCCAATTACTTAGATCATAATAATGCCTTGGCTTTAAAAGTCCTGCCTCGTTGGAGGAGAATAGTAAAAAGGTTAATAGAATGAATGTCGTAATAGTAATGATTACATGTATCCACACCAGCTTTTTAGAATAAAGCATTTTGTTTGTGATAAGGTAGAGTAACCAGATAATTAAAGCAACGATAGACAAAACCCAACATATATGGGTGTAGGCAATTACAAAATAGGTATCGTGTAAATGTATATCCAACACTTGATTGCTAAAAGCGAAATAGGAAAGCACATAAAATGAAATACCAATAAGGGCTAATGAGTTGTAAGGCTTCTTAATAATGTGTAAAGATAAAACTGATTTATTATTGTCCATTTTATACAGTATGTATTATTTCATTCAAATCTAAATACTAGTCCTCATAAAACTCCACCAAACTCCCAAAATAAATATCGTTCCACCCAGCCACAATCTCATCATAAGCTTCATCGGGTATATTGGTATGGCGTACCTCGGCAGATGTTTTATTTTTATCTGCAAATAACTTAATGGTAACAATAGAAGGTTCTTCTTGCTCACCAAAATACCATTGTTGAACGATTTTTTTATCCTTTTCAAACTCGAGGTTTTTTCCTACGATATTTCCTTCCCATAAAGAAAATTCGCTGCCCGGCTCTGTGCTCATAATAGCTTCGGCACCTGTCCATAATTGTATGGTAGCAGGTATGGTAAGCGCCGCATACACTTCCTCTGGTGTAGCGTTAAGGATATAATATTTTTTAAAGTCTTTCATTTATTCATTTAAATTTTACCAAATAGATTGATGTTCAACATTTAAACAAGCCGTCATTTACCTTTTGTAGAATCTATTAGCCAATTGCCGAAACTCGTAACCCGAAACTCGTAACCCGTAACCCGAAACCCGTAACCCAAAATCAGGCAACCAAACGAAATTAACATTTATTACTATACTTTCTTTGTAAATTTGAACTATAAAATCTAATTGAAATGAAAATTAAACAACTTACACTTATCCTTTGTTGTATTTGTTTTATGTGCATACAAAGTACTTACGCCCAACTTAAATCTTTTAAAATAAGTGCCAAAGGCGATACCATCAATAAAGTGGACAAGAAAGGGTATAAGCAAGGAAAATTTGTATTACACAAAGACGAATTGCGAGGCGAGCCAGGGTACGAAGAAGAAGGTGTGTACAAAGATGATATGAAAGAAGGCATTTGGCGCAAGTACAATTTAAACGGCGACCCTATTGGTTTTGAAACATATTTGCACAATGGAAAAGACGGACTGCAACAATATTATTCACCTCTGGGCGAACTGTTAAGAGAAGAAAATTGGAAAGGCTACAACCCAGATGCGCCTTTTGATACCATTGCGGTTTATGGTACAGGCAGCAATGAAATTATAGATTACAAAATTGTAAAGGCAGAACAATACAGTGTAAAACACGGATTCTGGAAATACTACGAACCGGTAACAGGCAGACTACTAAAAACAGAAGAGTGGGATAGGAATAACATTGTATTACCAAACGCACCTAAGAAAGAAGTAGCCGCTGGTAAAAGTTTGGACGGCGTAAAAAAAGTAGTGGCTAAAACGCCCGAAATGCTGGAGTGGGAAAAGAAAAACAGAGGAAAAAAGGCATTGAGGAA
>JANMGS010000799.1:0-2269 GCA_031374745.1 Ferruginibacter sp.
ATAACTCCTTATCAAATCTGGCTTTTAATGCCGAGCTTGTACTGTGCGGATCTTTAATACCAAATGAAGTTTTTATTTTGGCGGCCAAAGTTGGATTTCCTATCAATTCTAAGAGTTTTCCTACCCCGCCCTCTGGCCTTGCTAGTTGTATGAAGCCAACTGAAACGCCTGCTTTGTCATAAGTGTTAATGCCATCAAACCCTGCTTCAAAAGCAGAAGTAATTGATAGGCTCAATAGAAATGCTTCTAAGGCTCCTTCGGTATGCACAAATACGGAGTTCTCTTCAAAAGCTTCTTTTGCCAAATTTACCATTTGGATATTGTTTAAGTTGAATTTGATGCTGCCAAGCGAAAAAAGTCCTCCATTAGCAGATAAGCCGGGCTTAGGCTTCTGTGTGCCAAAGGTTAATTTTGGAGCAGGTATTGCCGTGTTGTCAGTTGGAACAGGCAATGCAGTAGGGGTTATTCTTCTCATACTTGTTTTATTTTATGGTTGTGGTATTTTTAGTACAAATTTTATTAGCAGGAAAACTTTTTTTTAAATAGCCAGAACTCATCTCACTATTTGTATACAAGTAATTTACTACAATATAGCAATATTATTTTATATATGTTATAAATGCAGTATTTAAAATTTAATAATTACGCCAACCAGCAGGACGAGGTTAACTAGGATAGGGTGATTACCAAGAATTACATTCCTAAAAGCAAGTTTCAATTATATACGTGTCCCAGTCTTTATACCTTTTTTTTACTTAGCTATATTTATTCTAGAAGAAGTTTTTTCTTACTGCCACATCAGTAGCAATATATTTATTGATAAAAGCCTGTTGCACCGCTACTTTTTCCGCCATTATTTTCAACCTTTTTTTTATATCGCTGGGATTATATTGAAAATTTTCTACCACCTTACCCATTTGGTTAAGCTGTTGTTCTGCTGCCATAATTAAGCCAGCAATGGGTTGTAGTAATTTTGCCAAATCAGCATCTGCTTTTAGGGGTATAAATTGGTTGTTGCGGTATTGCACAAAGCCATTAAAAATACTGGTAGCTTGGTTTAGTAAACTTACTGCCGTATTGTACCAATCCATGTCTTTTTCACCATAAATAATGGCAATTTTCATTTCATTATAGGAATGCCAGATTCCCAGTTTATTGCTCCCTTGGTCGGCTACATACATGCGGCGTGCAAAGGCTTCCAGTTGTTGCAGGCTATCTTGCCGAAAGAACAGTTGTATCGAATCGGGATAATTGAAATAGGGTGTATTTTCAACATCTTTAAATCTACCTTGTTTGAAAGCTTTATGTGAAATGGGATAATAACGCAACTGCCACATTGGATCAAAGGGCATATGCGTTTCCAAAAAATAATCGGGCGATTGCATGAGCCATTGATTGCTGTTTGTATTACCTGTTTCCCATGTAGGATCGCATAGCCACCATTCTTTGTTTAACTTAACTGCAGTCCAACTGTGGGCATTGTTGGTTATATTACCGGTAGCTTTTGTGTAGCCACTTACCACCCACGATTCGATGCCGGTTTTTGCCAACAGTTCCATAAAAAGACTTGCATAGTTTTCACAAACACCCCTTCGTCTTTTAAGGGTTACTTCGGCAATTTCAGCAGTTGTTTTTGCCCAGTTATAAAAATACATGCTATCGGTGTCATATTTTATATGTGTAGTTATCCATTTATAAATGCTGTGTATTTTTTCTTGCTCTGTTTTGCAATGTGCATTTGCATAGCGGGCAAACGATTCCAGAGAATGGGTTGCCGTGTCTGGCACCAAAATGGCAGCGGCATTAAGCGTGGCTTCATACGTCGACTGCTGTGCCTGCGAGGCTTGAGCCATTGCCCAAAAACATAATAAAAGTAGCCAGCTTTTCATGTACTAAAGTTAATGTATTATTGAGTATGATAATTGTAAGAAGGGTTCTGAACCCTTAATGGTAAAAATAGATAAACCGTAAAATGGTTGACAACTTTATTTGCAGACTTCAACATTTTTTAAATGCATCCACACTTGATGTCGTGCAGTAGGGTTCATCAGGTTAGATTTATTTTACGTAAAAAGAAATAGCGCTCAGCTCTTATGGAGTTTACAAATTGTAATTTCGGAATTTTACAACAAGGCTTAACACTACAAAATACAGGATGATAGAAAACAGTTTCGACATCAGCAGAAAATTACATAAATGTCGAAACGATACTCTTTCGCCAGACTAGCACTAAAACAATTCTAACTGATGGCACGATGTTAAAATTCTA
>JANMGS010000807.1:0-5592 GCA_031374745.1 Ferruginibacter sp.
CAAAGCCATTGAAACAATTACAAATGTGCCGCAGCTCTTGCACGACAAAACGAAACAACGCATTATACAAGCCAATGCATTTTATTTGAAAGAATTGGGCATTACTACCAATGAAGGGAACGTAAAAAAAGAAATGCAGCATAAGTACAAACAAATAAATAGGTATGTAGAAATTATAGAAGGTATATTAAAAGATACAGAGCAAACAGATAACTTTTCGGTGGTGGATATGGGTAGTGGAAAAGGATATCTAACTTTTGCATTGTATGATTTTTTACAACAAAAAAATATGGCTGCAACAGTACAGGGCATAGAACTTAGAGATGACCTTGTAACAAAATGCAATACCATAGCAAAGCAAGGAAAATACAACGGCTTGTCATTTATTAAAGGAAGTATACAAGAAACGGCTATTGAAAATGTAGATATGCTCATTGCCTTACACGCCTGCGATACAGCTACAGACGATGCCATCATGAAAGGTATTGAGGCCAAAGCCAAATTTATTATTTGTGCACCTTGTTGTCACAAACAAATACGCAGACAAATGTTGCCAACCAATGCACTTAAACAAATAACCAAACATGGCATATTGCTAGAACGCCAAGCAGAAATGGTAACCGATACCATTCGTGCACTCATACTAGAAGCACATGGATATAAAACAAAAGTGTTTGATTTTATTGAGGAAGAAGACACCCCCAAAAATGTAATGATTGTAGGTACAAGGGCAACTGCTTCTGAAAATACTTTTACAGAAAACATGGAAAAAGTAAAAGCGCTAAAAGAATTGTTTGGTATACAAGAACATTATTTGGAGACATTGTTGCCATAAATTATTTTCCAATCTTACAATATCCAATAGTATCTTCATAGTATGGCAACTGAAAATGCACAAAACCGAACCCTCGGTTTGTTTCAATCTACGGTTTTAAATATGATAGACATGGTGGGCATTGGCCCCTTTGTAACCATGCCCATTGTAATTGGATTGTTGGGTGGCATGTATTTGTGGGCATGGGTGGCCGGTGCGTTGCTCTCTTTTGTAGATGCCATGATATGGAGCGAACTGGGTGCAGCCTATCCGCTTGCCGGTGGCAGTTATAATTTTTTAAAAGTTGCCTACGGCGAAAAAGGGCCCGGTAAAATGATGAGTTTTCTCTATGTATGGCAAACCATCATCCAGGCGCCATTGGTTGCAGCCTCTGCGGCCATTGGGTTTGCACAATATTTTATGTATTTGGTGCCGCTGGAATTATGGCAACAAAAAATGGTCAGTGGAGCGGTCATTATTTTTGTTACTTTTTTATTATATAGAAAAATTGAGAGCATTGGCAAAATAGGCGTACTGCTTTGGATGGGTGTTATTGGTACACTTGGTTGGATCATTTTTGGTGGCATTGCTCATGGCAATTTTATGCAACCGATTTTTGACAGTGCAGATATGAATAGCCTAAAAGCAATCTCTTCTTTTTTCTTTGGCAAAGCCTGTGTAAAAACGATTTATAGTTATTTGGGTTACTATAATGTGTGCCACTTGGGTGGCGAAATAAAAGACCCGGGAAAAAACATTCCAAGAAGTATGTTCATATCCATCATCGGTATTGCCATACTTTATCTTGCCATGAATGTGAGTGTAACAAGCGTAATTCCTTGGCAAGAAATAAAACATTGGGTAGATACCGATACCAAAGTTTTTGTAATAAGTACATTTATAGAAAGGTTATATGGCCATACTGCTGCAGTTGTAATTACTGTGATGGTTTTGTGGGTGGCACTCGCCTCACTTTTTGCTGTAATGCTTGGCTACAGCCGTGTTCCCTTTGCTGCGGCGCAAGATGGTGCATTTTTTAAAATCTTTGCTAAGCTACATCCTACAAAAAATTTTCCCTATATTTCGTTGCTCATATTGGCAGGTTTTGCTTTTGTATTTAGTTTGTTGTTTCGCATGGGCGATGTAATTAGTGGTATACTTGCCATGCGCATAATGGTACAGTTTATAGGACAAGCCGTAGGATTAATGTTGCTTAGAAAAAGAAAAGGCACAACGAATTTACCTTATACAATGCCCCTCTACCCGCTACCAGTTATATTGGCAATCTTAATGTGGCTGTATGTTTTTTATGCAACCGGACTTGCTATTATATCTATGTTTCTTGCAGTACTTATAAGCGGATTGGTGGTATATCTAGCAAAATCAAATCTTAAAAAAGAATGGCCTTTTGAGGCTAAATAAAATTACAATTCATTCAATAAACTATCCAAGTCCAACGCTTTTGTGTACATGTGTAAAGAACCATCTTCATTTTGCGGCCATTGGCTTTTTGGTTTATCCCAATACAGTTCTACCCCATTTTCGTCTGGGTCATTGAGGTACAATGCTTCGGACACACCATGATCTGCAAAGCCAGTAAATGGATAGTTTGCATCCAATAATCTTTTATAAATTACGGCCAATTCTTTTCTTTCGGCATACAAAATAGCTGTATGAAATAAACCAGCATTGTGCAAAGGAGCAGGTTGGCCATTTTTGCTATACCAAGTATTTAATCCAATATGATGATGATAACCGCCTGCAGAAATAAATGCGGCCTCCTCTCCATACATAGTGGTTATTTCAAATCCTAAAAGACCACAATAAAAATCAATTGCTTTTTTTAAATCGGAAACTTTTAAGTGCACATGACCAATACGAGTTTGTGCCGGTATTTTATATGAATCTGCCATGTCTAAAATTTTTAAATAAAAAAAAATGCGAAGCAGAAACTTCGCATAAATATTTTTTACAAGGCCCCTACTTCGGCCATATCTGGTATATCGGCTGCTTTATACAACCCAGCATCCAATTTTTTCTTTGTTTGTTCAAATGCTTCCAGTGTTATATCCACTTCTTCAAAACTATGCGAAGCCGTAGGAATAAGGCGATAGATAATATCACCTTTTGGAATAACAGGGTACACCACTATGCTACAAAATATACCATAGTTTTCTCTTAAGTCCATTACCATTTGTGTAGCTTCTGGCACGTCGCCTTTCATATATATTGGTGTAACCGGACTATTGGTATCTCCAATATCGAAACCTTTTTCTTTAAGGCCAGTTTGCAATCTTTCTACATTTGCCCAAAGTTTGGTGCGCAACTCAGGCATAGTAATTACCATCTCCATACGCTTAAGCATACCATCAACAATTAGCAATGGTAAGCTTTTTGCAAATATTTGAGAGCGTGTATTGTAACGCAAATATTTTAAAACAGCTTTTGGTCCACTTATAAATGCACCAATGCTTCCCATACTTTTTACAAAAGTGCTAAAGTAAAGGTCTATTTGATCTTGTACACCTTGTGCCTCATCTGCACCAGCTCCTGTAGGACCCATATACCCAAAACCATGTGCATCATCAATCAAAATACGGAAACCATATTTTTCTTTTAAAGCAACAATTTCTTTCAATATTCCTTGTTCACCATCCATACCAAAAACGCCTTCGGTAATTAATAAAACACCACCACCGTTTTTTTCTGCCAATGCTTTGGCACGTACCAATTGCTTTTCGCAATCTTCTATATCATTGTGTTTAAAGGCAAATCTATTTCCCATGTGTAAGCGCACGCCATCTACAATACAAGCATGTGCCTCTGCATCATACACAATTACATCCCTTCGGTTTACGAGTGCATCTATGCAACTCATTATACCTTGGTAACCAAAATTCAACAACATGGTATCTTCTCTGCTTACAAATTTGCTTATTACTTTCTCTAGTTCTTCATGCTTAGCAGTATTTCCACTCATCATCCTTGCTCCCATTGGATTACCCATTCCGTAAGTGGCTGCTGCCTCTGTATCTACTTTTCGTACATCAGGGTGGTTCACCAAACCCAAATAATTATTTAAGCTCCACACAATTACTTCTTTGCCTCTAAATTGCATGCGAGGCCCAAGTTCCCCTTCTAATTTTGGGAATGCAAAATAACCATGTGCACGATCCATGTGTTGCCCAATAGGGCCGCCATCTTTCACTAATTTCTCAAAAACATCTATCATAATCTGCTTTTTTTAATGCCGCAAAGGTAATTAAAAAGGAATAATTTATAATGGATAATTAATAATGGGATATGAATTGGGAATTAGGAGTGATGAATGTGGGATTAGGAATTAGGAGTGTTGGGTAATAAAAGAACGGAAATTAATAATGAGTAATAATAAAGTCGGCCAATTCTTACTTTCAGAATAAATGGAATAATTTATCATGCGCTTTATTATAAATCTTGGTTTCTTTCGGCTTTTTAATTGCTTTACTAATAAAAAATACACGAATCTGTAAGAAGAAACTTATTGTTTGCTATTATACTTGGGAGACAATATTTAATAGGGAACATTGTTGTATGCAACGATTGTTGGGTTCAACATAAAAAAGGCAGGCATGAAAAATCATGCCTGCCTAGAAAAAAATTAAAAATTATTATTGGTCTGTACTTTCTTTTTCAGTTGATTTTGCAACTGGTTTTTTATCCACTTTTTTAACTTCTTCCGCTACGCTTCCACTAACATCTGCAACTTTTGTAGATTTTGCAGCAACTGGAACTTCTGCAACACTTCCATTTACATCTAATTTTTTAGTAGATGCTTTTTGAACTGGATTATCTTCCAAACTACCACCTTTAGTATTTAAAGGATTAGGAACTTTATTTGCAACTGGTTTAACATCATCTAAAGAAGATTCCCCAACAATATTGCCATAAGAAATTCTTTTGCTTTCTGGTTGGTCGTAAGCAGCTGGATCTACATAATGTCCTTTTTGCGCTGCAGATTTTTCTTCAACAGCTTTGAAAGGGAATTTTTGCATGTGCTTATCATTACGAACACCTTTTACTTCCCAGCTTACTTTTACATTTGGAACACTGGTAGCAATTTCAAATTTATTACCTGCTACTTCTTTACTAATAATTGCTTGCGCAAATGAACCAATCACCGTTAACTGATAACGTGAATCTTTGTTCAATGCTTCGTAATAATCAGGTAAACTTACCACCGCTTTACCGGTTGCATCAGTAGTTACGTTACCACTATAAAAGTTTATTACTTCATTACTCTCTGCTGCAACGTGCATCAAAGTTTTATTGGCTGGATCCAATGGATGATCCATCGTAAAGGCTTTTACACCTACTACGGTAAAATCATTGTTAACCCATACTTTACCTGTTGTATTGTCTATCCTCATTCTTTCTCCGCCGCCACCAAGTTCAAATATTTGGTAGTCATCTGTACCTGGGTTGTTACGAGTATTCCATTGGTTTACGCCTGCTTTTGCGAAACGCAAAGCTGCGTCACCACTTTGTCCATCAATATCAACAACAGAAAAACTACTACTAGAGCGACTGCGAATACCTGTAGAACCACCATGCAATACATCTAATTTATAAGAAGGTGAAGTTGTTTCACCAATACCCACATTACCAGTTGCATCTTGAATAACTACACGGCTACCGCCACCACCGAGTTAAAATATTTCAAAATAATCATCTGCCGGACGGTTACGAACATTCCATTGGTTTACGCCTGCTTTTGCAAAACGTAAAGCAGCATCACC
>JANMGS010000884.1:0-1558 GCA_031374745.1 Ferruginibacter sp.
CAAACTACCGAGTATGAGCAATACACTTCCGTTGGTAAAAGAATGCTTTATCACATCGCTTTTTTTAATACTTTTCGATTCCTCCTTATTAAAAATGGAAATTAACAGCAAGCCGATAATGATTGCTGGAGATTCCATTAAAGCCATTATTGCTACCATATGTCCGTGAAGGCTTAGCTGTTGAGACTCGAGGTAAGATACTGCTGTAACAAAAGTAACTGCACTTACTGAGCCATATGCAGCAGCAATAGCACCTGCATCGAATACATTTAATTTCCTTTTTAAAATAAAGAAACTGTAAACTGGAATAATTAATGAAATACCAAGACCAAACACCATCGACCATACTATTTCGCCGGTAAAAACCTCGTGCGACAATTCTTGCCCTCCTTTAAACCCAATAGAAAACAATAAATACAATGAAATAAATTTTGAAGAATTGGGTGGTATTTCTAAGTCGCTTTTTAAATAAACCGCAACAATACCGAGTACAAAAAATAATAAGGCTGGATTGGTTAAGTTCTCTAGAAGTAGATTGAAGTTCATTCTCGTTTTTTATAAATTTGGGGTACTTTTTTGGTTCGTTTTCATTTGTATAACATCTACTAAAAAAGCAAATGCCATTGAAAAATAGATATATCCTTTGGGTATTTCAAAATGAAAACCTTCCGCAATAAGCGACACGCCTATCATCATTAAAAAACACAAAGCCAATATTTTAAAAGAAGGGTGTTTTCTTATGAATTCGCTAATTGGTTTTGCGGCAAATAACATGATTACCACCGTAACAATAACTGCGGTGTACATTACCCACAATTGATTCACCATACCTACTGCAGTTATGATAGAATCAATCGAAAATACCAAGTCTAAAATGATTACTTCTGTAAGTAGTTTTTTGAAACTCACTTTTGCCGTTATTATTTGTGTATTATTAGAAGCCGCTTCTGATTTATGATAAATTTCTTTCGTACTCTTGTAAATCAAAAAAAGCCCTCCCAAAATTAATATCAACCCTTTACCAGAAAAATCAATATCCCATAACGTAAATAAGGTTTTATCTAATTTTAAAATCCAAGTTATAAAATACAACAGCATTAATCGCATCAGCATTGCTAAACCAATACCCCAATAGCGAAGTTTGGCACGCTGATTTTCTGGTAACCTATCTGCCAAAATAGAAATAAAAATAATATTATCAATTCCAAGAATAACTTCTAAAGCAATAAGGGAAAGCAATGGTATAATTGATGAAGTCATGTGAGTTACTAAATTTACTGTGCTTAATTAATAAATGTTGTTTATTTGAATTTAACAGCTTGCAATAACAAAAAGCTACTATTTTTTTATAGCCCTTTCTAATCTATCGTTTATTGTTTTACCTAATCCTTGCTCTGGCAATTTTTCTGCAATGATGATATCCAAATTACATTTGTCTAATCTAAACAAAGCTGCATAAAAATTTTTGGTGGCTTCTTTCATATTTCCCGTTGTAGACAATAATTCTTGGTGAATTACATTTGTATTAATAATCTCCTCCTTAAAAACGAGTAACCCT
>JANMGS010000893.1:0-2648 GCA_031374745.1 Ferruginibacter sp.
GTAGAAATTTTGGCGGGAAATGTGGTGGGTATTTTCTTTTATGTAAATAATTTTGCAAAGGGGTTGGAGACCATTCCATATACGGTGCAGCGCCTGTCTTCTTTGGCAGATATAACGAGAAGAATAGAAACACAAGCCGAAGATTTTTCGAAAGCAAATGACGCAAATGAGTTGGCTATAAAAAAGAATCAAATGGATATTGAGCATGCAGAATTGGTTGCCTAGTAAGTCTATTTCACAATTCAATCCTTTGTGTATTTTTTTTATTTAATACTTCTATTGGTAAATTTTCTAAAATGCTATCCTTTAATACAGATGCCAGTCTTTTTTTTACAAATCCTTTTTGCATTACCATACTTATTTCTCTTACAGGTGCCGGGCTTTTAAAATATCGCAACATGGCTTTTTTTCCTGCACTCATATCGAGCGTGGCCAGCTCTGGCAATAAGGTGATGCCAGCATTTTTATCTACAAATTTTATCAGTGTTTCTATGCTACCTGTTTCATACTCTAAGTGTTTTTCTACAGAAGCGCTTTTTTGTAATGCACATAAATTTAATACTTGGCTTCGCAAGCAGTGACCTTCTTCTAGCAACCACATTTTATTTACATCTATGTCAGATGCTAGCAAATATTTTTTTGCAAAAAGTTGTTCTTTTTTGGAAACATAAGCCACAAACTCTTCGTTAAATAAAACCGTTTCTGCTAGTTCTTTTTGGTTGAGCGGCGTAGCCAATATGCCAATATCAATTGTCCCGTTTTTTAAGCGCTTTATAATTTTTTCTGTAGTAAGCTCACTAATGCTTAATCTTACGCCAGGATATTTTTTAATGAACTGCATTAAAAATAGCGGTAGTAAATAGGGGGCCAATGTAGGTATGATACCAATCTTTAAATTTCCTTCGATGGTATCTTTTTGTTGTTGTATAAGTTGTAATACCAATTCGGTTTCTGCCAATATTTTTTTTGCTTGTTCGATAATTAGCTTACCCGTTTCGGTTGGAGATATGGGACTGGTATTTCTAGAAAAAATAGTTGTTTTAAGTTCTTCCTCTAATTTTTGTAATTGTAAACTAAGGGAAGGCTGGGCAATATTGCAATGTTTGGCGGCTTTGCCAAAATGCCGATGCAAGTCTAGTGCAATGATATATTCAAGCTGGTGGAGTGTCATTATAATTTAAAGCTATTGTAATACAAAATTAATTGTATTAATGTATGATTCTCTAAATGGGTGCATTTAAAATTGTCGCACTCAAAAGTAGATAATAGCGATAAAAAATAACCGCAGAGAAAAGGAGCGCAGAGAGATTAGGCAGAGATTCTCTGCGGTGAATTAATCAGCGACAATTTTTAATGCACCCCTCTAAATGGGGTTTTATAAATTCCAACTATCTTTTGCAGCCCTAAATGTATTGCAATGCGCTTCCATAATTATTTTCACATCTGCACTATAGCCACCTCCCATAGATACGACACAAGGAATATTTTTTTCTTTTAATGCATTAAATATATATTCATCTCTACGTTTACAACCATCTATACTTACTTTTAATTTGCCAAATTTATCAGTGTCTAAAATATCTACACCCGATAATACAAATGCCACATCTGGCTGTACGTTTTGAATGATTGCAGGTAAGTTATCTGCCAATATGTTTAAATACGTTTCAGTATCTGTGCCATCTAGCAATTCGATATCAAGATCACTTTTTTCTTTTCTAAAAGGATAATTGTTTTTACCATGCATGCTAAAAGTAAAAACCCTTTCTTCTTTTTCAAATAAACTTGCTGTGCCGTTTCCTTGGTGTACATCTACATCTATAATCAATATCTTTTTTGCCAATCCTTTTTGTAATAAATAATTTGCTGCTATTGCTTGGTCATTCAACATACAAAATCCTTCTCCTCTATCTGCAAATGCGTGGTGTGTGCCACCTGCTACATTTAATGCTACGCCATTTTGTAATGCATACATGCAGCAATCTATTGTACCCTGCGTAATAATTAACTCTCTTTGCGTTAGTTGTGGGCTTTGAGGAAAACCAATGGCTCGTTGTTCTTTTTCAGATAGTTTTTGAAACAATAGCTTGTCTACATATGCTGCTGTATGTGTACTTAGAATAATGTCGTGTGCACAGGGCAAGGGTTCAAAAATATTTTCGGCGGTAATGCTGCCCTCGTGCAACAATTGCGCCGGTATTAGCTCATATTTGAGCATAGGAAAACGGTGTCCTTCGGGTAGTGGATGTGCGTAAATAGGGTGATAAGCGATCTTTAACATTGGTGCCATAAAATGTAAAACACGTACGCCTAAAAGTACATATTAGTTCTACAAATTACAATATCTATCTTTACAAAAAAATACGCAATGGAATCAAATGATCCACTACATGGTAAAACCTTGAAACTTATCCTAACCGATTTGGTGCATCACTTTGGGTGGGAAGGATTGGCAGAGCAAATAAACATCAACTGTTTTAAAACCAATCCTAGCATCAATTCGTCTTTAAAATTTTTGCGCAAAACAGAATGGGCTAGAAAAAAAGTAGAACAACTTTACATTTACACGATAATATAGAAAGTTATGCAGCAAGCTGAGATAGATATTGTAGTAGCCAAAACAAAAAAATGGATAGTAGATGTTGTGG
>JANMGS010000033.1:0-3474 GCA_031374745.1 Ferruginibacter sp.
TTTTTATTTCTATCAATATTTTTTATTTGCTGGTTTGCTTTTGCATCACAAAAAACAATAGATAGTTATTCTATTTATAAAAATAATATATTAGGATTTTTTGGATTTGCAAGCAATTGGATTTTCATAAAAAACATTTCTCAATCCTTTAATCATTTAAATCATTTATGGTCATTGGCAGTAGAAGAGCAGTTTTATATTATCTTTCCAATATTAGTTATTTCACTAAAAAGTAAGAAAAAATTATTGCTAGCAGGAATATTAATTTTGATGGTAGTTTTAATAACTAGATGCATTTACTATCATTATTTGCCAAACAAAGAAGAGTATCTTAAATTATATTGGAATTCCTTTTTTAGAGTTGATTCATTTTTATATGGTTTTGTATTATACATGCTAATTAAAAATGGTTTTACCCTAGTAATGAAAAAATATTTTGTTGTACTATTTTCATTAACGATTTCACTGCTATCTCTTGGAATTCTATTTGGAGGTACAATGCGATTAAACTCATTTTTTGTAACAATTGGTTTTACATTAATTGGAATATTTTACGCCTTTTTTATTTTCTTAGTAGAGATTGAAGAAAACAATTTTTTAAAGAAAATTACAGCCTTGCATTTCTTGCGCCAATTGGGTAAAATATCTTATGGTCTATACGTTTTTCACTGGCCTATTTATTTATTTGGATTTTCGTTAATCAACCTTTTAGTTAACAAACTAAATTTTAATTTAAACCCTGTAAACATTCAGCTAATAAATGCATTGTTTAGTTTTACCATAACTTATTTTCTAAGTAAAATTAGTTTTCAACATTTCGAATCCTTTTTTCTCAAATGGAAGTTTAAGTTATCTCCTTGATTTGTTTATTTTTATTAGTCTTTCAAAACCATAATTAAAGCCGCCTACTGAAAGTAAGATAATAAAAGGAAAGACCGGAGCTACAAACCTATCTGACCAATCATCACAGGTAACAAAAATCCCCATTGCGGTAATAGAAATATAACAAATCCCAATAACTTTTAATAAAGAAAATGATTTCTCTTTATATAAAAGTAGTCCTAGAATAGCAAATGGATAAAGTAATAAATAAATCGAAAGAAAAAAATTATTTCGATAACTAAAATGAGGTCTTATCAATCCAAAAAAAGACAGTTCCTTCTTTATTCCATTTCTAATGAATTTTCCAAATCCAATTTCATTTTTTATTACATTAAATGCACCAATCAAACCAGTTTTATTATAGGCGGTATAGTTTGTATCATTAGCGTTCTGAGGTACTTGGCAAATCACTTCCATCCTCCTTAAAGAATCAGGATTTACAAAATAACGGAATGGGGAATTTAGTAAAATAACTGTAAGAAAAATAGCAAACACCAATAATATACTTACCACTTTTTTTTGATTCAACTTATAAAAATAAAAAATACAAGCTACGTAAATTGTAAGAAAAAATATGATACCAACAGGTCTTGTAGTAAGTATCAATAAAAGAAGGAGCAAAAAAAAGCATACTTTTTTTATTGAAAATTTATCTAGCACTTTTATAAATAAGTAAAAACCTATTAGCACAAAACTTGTATGCAAACTTTCCGTATAAGCATACAAAACCCAACGTTGAATAGGATAACAAAATAGGTAAACCGCAAAAAAAGAAAAGGCAATAAATTTATTTTGTGTTTTCTGAAATATTAGATTGAGAATTAAAAAGCCAGCTATATATGACAATACAATTTGCAAAACCCCTAATAAAATAAATGAGATGGAATATTTAATAAAAATGGAGACAATTATTGAATACGTACAATAAAAATAACCAAAAACACCATTGTGAAATGGTTCGCCGTTAATAATCCCATTTGCTTCAGTAATATATTTTGTAGCTTCTCCGTCAATATTTACACCAAACTTATACAAGCAAAAAAACATCACAATAAAATAAAGGACACTAATTACCAGAAATACTTTATCATACTTAAATGTAGTCATGTTTCGGCTTTGTTTCATATACTTTTACCTTTCATAACTTCTCCAATAACACTATCCATTATTCTTTCCGCATAAGGCCTCGATATATTGTTTAATTCTTCTGTTTTTAATTGTATCAGATTTTTATCATTCATGGTTATTGCTAGCTGCAAAGCTTGCATGGCAAGAGCAGTTTCTGACAATTCATTTTTTATCAAATAAGCGGCATTTTTTTGTAGAAACCTTTCCGTTGTTTTTAACAATTGTTCAGCTTCCGTTTTTGCTTCTGCCAAAGCACGTGCTGCTATATCACTTTCGGCATTTTTCAATGAATCTAACAACATTTTTTCCACCGTTACGTCATCTATACCAAGCTGTGGCTTAATTTCTATTGATTGTTCCACCCCACTCCGTAATTCCTTCGCCTTTACAGCAAGTATACCATCTGCATTTATCATAAAACTAACTTGCACTTTTGCCATACCTGCTGGCATGGCAGGAATACCCTTTAAATTTAAAGTAGCCAACAATCTGTTATCACTTACAATATCTCTTTCTCCTTGGTATACACTAATGCGCATATTTACTTGTGCATCTACTTGCGTAGTATATTCTCGTGCTGCCGATGAAGGTATTTTTGCATTTCTAGGAATGATTACATCCATCAACTCCCCAGCAGTTTCTATACCGAGGCTCAGTGGAGTAATATCCAATAATAAAACATCTTTGTTATTGCCAGCTAAAATATCAGCTTGTATTGCGGCCCCAAGTGCTACCACTTCGTCGGGATTTACTGAATTGTTAACAGGCTTTCCAAAAAAATTGCTTACTTCATTAATTACTATTGGTACCCTTGTACTGCCGCCAACCATAATTATTTCATCGATTTCATTTTTCTTTATTCCTGCATCTTTTAGGGCATTTCTACAACAATCAATTGTTTTATCAATGAATGGTTTTATCAAACCTTCGAACTCATTTTTACATATGCTAATTTGCCTTACGCCAATAAGGCCATCATATTTTTCGGTAGAAGTTAGCTGTATTTTTGCCTCTTCTGCTTTTAACCGCAGGGTTTGCACTAATGACTTATCGCTTTGCAATTTTTCATTACTAATTTCCAATTGCTTTTGCCAAAAACCAACAATAGCGTTATCAAAATCATCCCCACCAAGATAGGTATCTCCATTGGTTGATAAGACTTCAAATATACCCGCACTCAATCTTAATATAGAAACATCAAATGTGCCACCACCTAAATCATACACAGCAATCGTTTTTTCTTCAGTTTTGTGCAAACCTAAACCATAAGCCAAGCTTGCAGCCGTTGGTTCATTTATTATTCTTAAAACATCAAGCCCTGCCAACTTACCTGCGTCCCTAGTTGCTTGCCTTTGTGCATCATTAAAATAGGCTGGCACGGTTATTACTGCTTTGTTTACGGGCGTTTTAAGTATATGTTCTGCTCTTTTCTTTAATTCCTTAAGTATAAGTGCAGATAAATCA
>JANMGS010000080.1:0-3534 GCA_031374745.1 Ferruginibacter sp.
GCACAAATTGCTGCAGCATTGGTAGAAATGGCAAGCCCATTTTTCGTTTTAATATGAGCATTGTTTTCTACTTCATCATTTTCCAATGCTACTATCCCTACAAAAAATTCATATAATTCATATGCAGCTTTTCTAGCACCGAAGTGGTCGAGTGGTTCGGCTAGTAAGTTAGTGGTTATTTCTTTTAAAGTAGCTGTCATAATTCTAAAAAGCAATGATAGTAAAATTTTGTTCAATATGCGAAACCCTTTACCGAGTGATGTCAAATCTTATAAAAAGTGAAAAAACACAAAGTAATTCATAAAAGGTATTTGGGTAGCGAATAATTCTGTTACACTAAAACGTCAGCTATTTTACCTAGAATTTGGAGTGAAATATCAATTTTAAGGCTGAATAGTCGCTTTATCAGTAATTCTGTCACCTTTTTTTATAGGAATAATTTTTGACTAAGTGTAAACAAAATAATTTAAGCAATATATTTGCTCACCTAATATAGTAAGCATGAACTTTGGAAAAGAATTTGAGAAATACGCTGTAAAGCACAAAGGGATTAACAGCAATACCCTTGATGGTTACATTAAACACAATGTGACTAACCTAACACCCAATATTATAGAAGAGCGACCTATGAACGTAGCCATTATGGATGTTTACAGCCGTTTGATGATGGATCGTATTATCTTTTTGGGTTATCCCATTAACGATGAAGTAGCCAATATTGTAACAGCGCAATTGTTGTTTTTGGAAAGTACAGATCGTGTAAGGGATATTCAGATGTACATCAACTGCCCGGGAGGTGGGGTATATGCAGGCTTGGGAATGTACGATACCATGCAGTTTATTACACCTGATATTGCTACCATTTGTACAGGTATGGCGGCGAGTATGGGTCAGGTACTTATGTGTGCAGGTGCAAAAGGCAAACGTACCGCACTTAAGCACAGCCGTATTATGATGCACCAGCCAAGTGCTGGCGCTATGGGGCAAGCAAGCGATGTGGCTATTACCGTAAACGAAGTAAAAAAAATAAAGCACGAATTGTACGAAATTATTTCTATGCATACTGGGCAAACAATAGAAAAAATTGCCGAAGATTGCCAAAGAGATAAATGGATGACATCTACAGAAGCAAAAGAATATGGCTTGGTAGATGAAGTGCTTTTGATAAATGCTCGCAAGCAGAAAAAGGACTAATAGCAGTTTGCAAAAAGCAGTAGACAGATGACAGAAAGCAATTGGCAGATTTCAGTACGCAATGTGCAATGGGTAGGAAACGGTGGTCGGTCGGCAGTTGTCTATAAATAAAAAAACACAATAAATTCAAAAACACGCAACAGCATGAATACATATTTTAAAAACACACGATTAGAAGACGAAGAGGAAACACCAAAAGATCTACCAGAAAGCCCCATGGAAAAAATGATGAGCGGCTGGCAGTTCGACAAAAAATTTATAGAGCAACGCAAAGTATTTTTGTGGGGAGCGGTAGATGATAAAAGTGCCAAGGACATTACCAATCGTTTGATGTACTTAGAGGCTATAGACCCAGGCAAAGAAATTACTTTTTACATAAACAGCCCAGGAGGCATGGTTACCAGTGGTATGGTTATTTACGATACCATGCAAATGATATCATCGCCTGTGAGCACTGTATGCATGGGCATGGCCGCAAGCATGGGTAGCATTTTGCTTAGTGGCGGCGAAAAAGGCAAACGCTTTATTTTCCCAAGTGGAGAAGTGATGATACACCAGCCAAGCGGTGGTGGCCAAGGCGTAAGTGCCGACCTTGAAATTATGGCTATACAAATGCAAAAAGTAAAAGAAATGGGTGCCGATGTATTGGCCAAAAACTGTGGCAAAACCCGTGAACAAATAATGAAAGATTTTGACAGAGATTATTGGATGGATGCCAAAGAAGCAGTGGCTTATGGCATTGTGGATGGGTTGATGGAGAAGCTGTAAGCGGTTGAAAGTTGTTTAATATTGTTGAATAGTTGAAGGTATTTTAAGCTAGCAGCTTTCATCCATGTTTAAAGATTATAACAAGGAAAGGTTTTGCACTAAAAATGCAAAACCTTTTTTTATATGCCTTTTTGTACATTCTTTATACTACAAAAAATTAGTATTTCTAGTCATGCGCTATATCCCTCTATTCTATAAACCTTTTCATCACGTGTAAACAGTATAGCATATTGGCGGAATATCATCAAGTTTGTTTAAAAATCAAAGTCTTTGAAATGGCATAATTTTACAACGTACTTTACAATGCTAAAAACTTTTTTAATAACAAATACGTAGCTCTGGCATGAAGAATTATGGTTTTGCTTTAATGTTTATCAGTATAACTTTTAGTTTTACTAATACATTTGCACAACAGATAAAAGTTAAAATAATTGTGCTGGATAATGGGCAACAATTGTTACCAAACGCTTCTCTTTCCATTAATGATAGAACATTAAAGGCAGATAGCACTGGCACGGTAGTTCAATTCCTAAGTGCAGGGAAAACAACCATATCAGCCCACGCAGTAAATCATTATAATTTCGTTGAAGTATTTACACTTACATCAGATACTACATTACAAATAATTCTACCACAGCGACAAAGTTTATTGAATACGGTAGTCGTTCGCTCTAGTAGAAACGTTTCAGCAAACCAAATGGGTGTGCAGACTATTAGTGCAGAAGTTTTACGCAAGCTTCCCGTAATTTTTGGAGAAGTAGATCCTCTAAAAACAATCACCCTTTTGCCTGGCATAAAAAATGGTGGTGAAGGCGGTGGAGGTGTATATGTACGTGGAGGAGGACCAGATCAAAATTTAATATTATTGGATGGTGTGAATGTGTACAACCCAAATCATTTACTAGGTTTCTTTTCTGTTTTTAATGGTGATGCTATAAAAAGTATTGAGGTGTTAAAAAGTGGTTTCCCCGCAGAGTATGGCGGCAGGCTTAGCAGTGTAATAAACATAAACAGCCGTGATGGAGACATGGAAAAAATAAAAACCAATGCAAGTATCGGTTTAATTTCTACCAAATTGGGAGTAGAAGGGCCTATAGTAAAAAACAAAGCTTCGTTTATCATTAATGCAAGGCGTACGTATATCGATCAAGTGGCTAAACCCTTTGCAAGAGAACGTATTGGTGGTAACGGCTATTTTTTTTATGATGTAAATGCTAGAGGTAATTATATAATTAATAAAAAAAACAAGCTAAATGTCAATTTTTTTAATGGAGTAGATGAGTTTTCATTTTCTAACAGCGATGGTGCTGGTAGAACCTTTAATACCAACTGGGGAAATACAATAGCTGCAGTACAATGGGAACAAAAAATTAATAGCAGGCTTAGTCACAATACAGGCATTGTCTATAATCGTTTTCAATTAGACAGTAGATTTGGCTTTAGTACCATACAGTTTTTATTTACATCCGGCCTTAAAGATTGGCAGTTTAAGAGCGATTGGAGTTTAAAACAATACGATTGGTTAAAACTAAAATGGGGCATACAATATATCAACCACACATTTAAACCTGG
>JANMGS010000092.1:0-6791 GCA_031374745.1 Ferruginibacter sp.
CACCAAAAACTAAAACTTTTGATTTTGCATAGTATACAAAACTTTCTAGGGTATATTCTATTTCATAACCAAGTGCATTGTTTTTTATTTTTATAGGCTCAGTTGCTACTACTTCTAAGACTTGGGTTTTCTTATCGTAGAAAAATTTGAGCACTTTTTCGTTTTCTATGCTGCATTCTTTTGCCTCTGCTTTATCACCTATAAAATTATCTATAAACAATTTGCCCCATTTTTTATACCCATCTTTCTCAAAGCTGCTTACAACTACTGCATCCAATTCCCTTGCTTGTTGCTCTAATGCTATTGAAATAATATTTGCCGTTTTGGTATCAATGTTTATTAGTTTGTATTTATAACCCAGCGCATTTATTATTAATTCCCCCTTTTGTATATTTATATTGGTTAAAGAAAAATTTCCATCTTTATCTGCTATGGTTTTGTAAGAAGTATTATTGATGGAAATGGTTGATCCTGCTATTGGCTCGTTGGTTTTGCTGTCTATCACTTTTCCAGAAATGGAAATTTGCCCAAACAGTATCGAGGAAAAAAATAAAAATGGAAACAGTAAAATTAATTTCAATTCAATTTTTTGAGGCGTACAATTTATCATAACCGTATTAATGAGATTTTCACAAAAATAGACTTTAAAGAATAATCAGTGAAACACCAACTCAGAAAAGTAACGGCAATTATTTAATGCTCAACTACACTTTTAATAAGGCAAGTTTTATTTGAAAAAGATTAGGCTTTCTTCATACGTCGTACGTGCCTGTCGGGTAGACGGGGTTTGGCTGTCTTCTTTGGTATTTTTTGTAGATTGGTATTGCCAATAGCTCGAAGAGATACAAGACCGCTACAATTTAAAATTCGCCAATTCTTGTTTCAAATAGTATTGACAACATAACACGAACAGCGTTATTTACCACTTGTTAATTATATGTTAACATAAAATAAGCAAAAACATAGAATTAATTTGCTGTATTAAATTCATATAAAAAAGATGAAACCACTATTTGTACTACTGCTTATTTTTATTTCTTTTTCAGGCTTGGCACAGCAAAACACTCCAATTGATACCGTAGTATTAAGACCAGACTCCACTTTTGAAAGCAAAATTCACCGGTTGCTATACAATCAACGTACCAATGTAAAATATCATTTAGAACAAAGAGGCCGCATACGTGAATTAGTTGTATATTTTGCCACATTAGAAGTACTTGCTACTGGTGAAAAACTTTATGGCGCCCGAATTGACGAGCGTGGCAATCGTAATATTTTTACTGATGCGCCAACCCGAAATGCAGAATACATTGACGAGGATGAATTGGATAAAGTAATTGGCTATCTAAAAACCATCCACAAAGAACTTATGCCAAATTTTGATGGAAGCCGATATACGGAATATCGTTTTTATACCCGATCCGGAATCATGTTTGAATGTTATACCGGTATGAACCGAATGCGGCTGCAGATTCATTATGAAATTAATAAATACCCAGTTGATTCTTACCTCAACAATCCAAACCAGGTACTTGAACTGATAGAATCGTTGGAAGAAATATCGGCAGAAATAAAGCAATTAAGGGGAGTAAAAAAATAATACACTATGCACAAGGTTTTGTTTTGCGGCCTTTTGTTCGTATGCATAACTGGTCTCCAAGCGCAAAATAGAATTCTAATTGGTGGGATGGCAGGTTTAAGCACCGCATATATTTCCAGCGCTGGAAATGAAATGGGGTTCCAAAGCAGCAGCACCCCATATGCCGGATTGCAATTAGATTACCAGCTTACCAGTCGATTATCAATTAATGGTCAGTTGTTTTACCAATCAGAAAAGTATAAAAGCCTTATAACCCGCACTACTTTTGTTGAAGATGTGAGGTTAACGGCAAAACGGCTGATTACAGGTTTTACCGAATACCTTCCAACGGGTAACCATGCGGCTTTTGTTAATATGGGTTTAACCATTACTAATTATAATGGCACTGCTATTGATGCAGGTTTGAATAGCAATGCCAATCTTTTCAAAAGAGATGGCTTTAAACCCTGGCAGTTTGGTTGGGGAATTCAATTGGGCTATATTTTTAATTTTGGACTTTCTTTGCAAACAGGTTATTTGAGCGAATTTACAAATCTTTACAAAGTTGAGAATACCCGTTTAAACCGCCAACAAATACAGATACTTCAAATTGGCTATATGCCAAGCTTTAAAAAGCGAGATAAAATAGATACTTGGAAGCGAAAAAATAGAAAATGGCGATAGGGTTTCATTAGGTTAAAAATCGGCTTATTCAACATTTACCATTTACAAAGGAAAACTTACAAAGTACAATTTGCTGTTGTCAGTAAATTCAAATTTTTTGCTCATAAATAAATTTGCAAAAAATTGGTTGTTGTTATGTTCTATAAATAAAAAATTATTGCTTTATAAAGCGCCGCACAACTTGTGCCGCAGTAAGCGGTAGATACGCAATCGCACAGGGCTGGGCTGCATATCCGCTAGTGTACAAGAATTAGGTTGCTTACATACATGCGCCAGTAGGTGAAAATTCCGGCTGAGAAAGCCAAAAACTTCATACCTGAAATTTTTTTTTAAAAAAAAGTTGCCTTTTGGTAAAGGCAACTTTTTGCAAAAAATAGATTTTAGAACTTTACAAAATCTCAATCAATTTAGGTTGTTTTTGTTTTGCTTGTTCCATTTTAGGGATTAAAAGATGTAATACCCCATCTTCGTATTTTGCCAGAATATTTTCAGTGTCTACTACATCTTTTTGCAGCGTAAAAGTTCTTGAAAAAGATTGATAGCTGAACTCACGGCTGATGTACCTCACATCTTCTTTCTGTTCTTGTTTAGTGGCATTCTCGGAACTGATGGTAAGATTGTTACCTTCAAGCACCACTTTAAAATCTTTTTTTGTCATGCCTGGTGCTGCCACTTCTACTTGATAATTGTCAGAAGTTTCTTTGATGTTAACCGCAGGAATTGTCGTGTTGGTATTTGAAAAATTCGACAAGCCCCAATTAAAAATGTCACGGTTTAGAAAATCATCAAAAAGTGTAGGAAAGTGGGTTTGTAAATTGCCGTTTCTTTTTAAGATTGTCATAATTGCCTCCTTTTTAAATTGGTTAAAAAATGAATTATGTACACTGATGAACAAAATAAATGCCATTACATATTTTAGTTTTTTGGGCTGAAAATTTTTCAGATTTTCTGAAAATTTTTCAGAAAGACTGAAATTATTTCAATATCCGCATACTGAATTTTTGTTTTTTTCACTTGTATTTATAGGTTATGCGTGTATTGTACTGCAGGCAATGATAGCGATTTGTGTGAGGGTGGATTTTTTCTGTCTTAGTAGGGTTTCGCTGGCTGCTATAAAAGTTTTTGTAGAATGTTGTGGCGAAAATCTATCGGAGATAAATATATTTTCAAACAGATTAAGCCTTGTTTTTACAACTAGGTAAGGCTGCTTATTCTTATATCCTTTGTAGCATGTGATTGAGAAAAGCCAGTAACTCCAATACCTGAACCAAATTCCAATTATGCTCTATTGTTGATTATGCTTCCTTAAGTCCTACTTGCATAATTCGCCATTTGACAGAAATTTATTTAAGTGCCAGCTAGAACAACTACATTCTTGCCAAGGGTCTTGAATCGAACGCCATTTTTTTGTTCAACAGTGATAGTAATATGACCTGTTTTGCTTGTATTTATATCTCTCACTATGCCTGATTTTCCGATATGTGTCCCTCCAATAACTTTACATAGATCGCCATCCTTTAATTTTTCAGATGTTTGGGTTTTCATTTTTATATTTTAATTATAGCGTTGATTTGTGAAACTCTTGCGCTTAGAAGATTTCTATTTTCCTATTGCATTATTTCTCATGCTACTATTTCTTATTGAATAATTAAATTACCCTCCACCCTCAATTTCTTTGCGCCTATTACGGTGAGTTTTGCACCGCTGGCAATTGTTTGTACGGTGCTTATTTGCAATAAACATTCGCCACCGGGAATTGGGTTAATAACAATTTCTCGAGGTGCAGGGAGTACAGCAGGCGGAATGATACCTCCCGACCAATTTGCAGCATCGCTCCAATTGCCATTGCCATTAAAAGTATATATAGCAGGTACAGCAGCAGTTATTGTCAAAATACCCGTTGAGGATGTTAGGGATTGCCCATCGGGATTGGTAACGGTAATGGTTTGATTTGCTACTGTTGCAGCATTTGTATTTAGGTTGAGCGTTATACTTGTAGGACTTGTGTAGGTTACACTATTTACAATTACGCCGCCACTTACAGCTGCAGCAATATGATTAAATGGTAAAGCTGGTGCAGGAAGATTTGTACCTGGGTCGTAAAAGCCACTTCCAGCCGAAGCAGTTCCTGTTAATACCACATTTACCGATGCCTGACCAGCGCTAATAGAACTTGGGCTGGTACTAGCAGGCAATGCAGGTGGCGGTGCTAATAATTTTGTAACATTTACGCCATAGTTATTTGCAGAGCTACAAAATTCATGTGTCATCCACATGGTCATATCGTCTAATGGGTCTAAGGAAACATAAGAGTAATCGCCCCATCTACGACCACCTGCACCACCTGGATCACTAGGGGGGTTGTATGCAGTGGCACTTGCGGTGGTAAGTATGGGTGTTTGTGTTGTACCTAAAGCATCTGTAATAAATCTGCCAGTTGTAGCTGCATTTGCTCTATCGGCTAGTCCGCCAGTTGTCATGCTAAATACCGCATGCCCTTGCCCCGAAACAAATACGGAAGGAATATTATAAAATCGAGGATTGGTTGCAGCCGCATCAAAAATAGTACCCGATTGTGTAAGAGAAGGTGTAGTGCCTAGATTAGTAATATTGTACCAACGAGCGGCGTTTCTAGCACCAGCTGCCGTAGAACCTACACCAGCTGCAGATACTCTAATGTTGTGAGCAGTCCATAATTGACCGCCTCTAATCATGGCTGCATATAATCGATCATCTAACGCATCTAAATTACCATTGGTGCCACCAGTATTACCTAAATGAGGAATAGTAGTAGGAGATGTAGTTGTTGGTACGGTTAAACTAATATTAGCAGATATGGTAGGCGTTGCTCCACCGGGGTTGGTAATACGCCTCAGCATTAATGTAGAAAAAGTAGCATTATCCGTCCCAATAAAATATCCTTGTGTAGCTGTTGCATCAAAATTATCTACACCTTGAGGTGTATAAGGACCAGCACCTGCACCAGCCGCAAGATTTAAAAAAGTATTTACAGTATAGCCAGCACCCGCTAATAAATTTGCTCTGTTGATTACATATCCATTTGTGCCTAAAAAAGAAGTACCTGCAAGATTAAACATATTGGTACCTATATAAATTGCATTGATGTCAACCCCGAGTGTGGGGTAATCTGCAAAAGTATTTGCTTGAGCAACAAATTGAGAATAGGTCCATACGGTGCCTGCAGTAATTGTTGATGTGTTGCTAACGCCTATTAAAATTCTATTAGCTGCATAGCTAGAACATCCAGCATTAGTGCAAGCTACATCTATGATTATAATAATCCATTTGCCAGAAAAACGATCGTATCGTATGCGAGGGTCTGATGTAAATACTAGTAATACCGGTGTAATAACAGGGGTTAAAACAGAGGCGAAAAAAACATCGGGAGATAAATTTAAAACACCATCTGCAACTCCTGTTGTTTTATTAAAAGATTTTATTCTGCCATTTACGGCTACGATGTATTGTGTAGGCCCTACAGCCCCCATAACATCTGGAGGAAAAGCACCTGTTTCGGCTAATGTAGCACCTGTAAAAGAGGTGGATGGTGTTTGTGCGGCTTCTATGGAAGTATTATTCCTCCCTGCTGGCTCAGTAATATTTATTGGATACGATGCAACAGCTCTTGCATTTGGGTTTTGCGGCAGATTGTTCCGGTTGGGATAATTAGGCTCAAAATGTTCTCTAATATTTATTGTTTGGGGCAATTTTCGCTGCCTTTCCATTAATGCTTCTACGGTTTCTTTGCTCTGTGGTATTACAGCTTGTTGAATGGGCTTTTGAGGAGATTCTTGTGCAAAAGAAATGTTTGATAATGTAAAACTCAGCAATAAAAATATTACTACTTTCATTTTTTTTATTTTAATGATTATTCATTAAAAATAAAGCTTTTTCTAATATGTTCAAATATTCATTATAAGGTGGTTTTTTTGTGTATTGGCGGGGTTTTCACCAGCATACATTTTGAAGTATAAAGGCTTATCAGTGAAACCCCAGAGGAAACGCTTATTGTTAAAACCATCCAAAGCTTTTCTTACTAAAATAGTAGCGATTGTTTTTTCTGGTAAATCCCCAATAACAGCTACCATTACTTCTGGGATGAAAAATTCTAAAACCGGTCAAATTACCTAGTTGCTCTTTCGTAAAAACAAACAGTACTTTGCTATTCGTGGGACTACTAAAAATACCTTCTCTTTTTACTTTTTCTAGGTCGTCACCAGAATTTACAACCTTCACTTTCACTTTACCTAAAGAGTCAATTAAACAATCAGTCAATATGTTATTTATATCCAAAATGGTGATAGTAGAATCAAGGGATATTTCCTGAAAGTTGAAAAATGTTTTGTCAGCAATATAAATAAAGTCACGCACTAAAACACATTGGCTTACATATTCTTTCTTTTGGCCATAGACGTTGTGTCCAAATAAATTTAGAAGAAGTAAATTTAAGCAAGCTATAATTATTAATCTCATTTCCTTTTTAAGTCGCATTCAAGTTACGAACAAC
>JANMGS010000093.1:0-4427 GCA_031374745.1 Ferruginibacter sp.
ATGGTATTTCTTTCTACAGATTTTTGTGTAACGATGGTTTTTATTTCTGCTCTTGTTTTTATTTTCAAACTATCTGGTAATGCTTTAAGGTCCATATCATCTATCAGAGTAACTTTATCTTTTGTGGCATCTACCAGATCCCAGTCAGTATTTTGGTACAATCCTTTTTTCCCTTTTACAGATATTCTTTTAATGCCGACCGATTTGCCCATGGTTGTATTTGCATAATCCATTTGTTTTTGTTTGGCTAGTTTCATATCACCCGATGCGCCATAAGAAATATAAGTAGCATTTAGTTTATCATTTAAAACATACAATAAGCTATCATAAGGAGTAGGTATTTCAACTTCTCTGGCATTTTGGTTTATATTGGTGTAACTACCATTGCCACATTCGCCTGCAAGGTTCCAATGTTCCCGTACGCCTTGCATTTTATCGCCACAATAAATAGTGTTTACAATTACTCCTTTTTGTTTGGCCTCATTACATGCTTTTATGTATTGCAGATTTCCTTGTAAAAAATCTTCATTCCCAGCTATAAAAATTACTTTATAGGTGCTTGCGGTATTATCCCATGATAATTCTTTTATAGAAGTATATATCACTTGCCCACAATATTCTTCTCCACCATTAGTTTTTAAACTAAATAAATTTTCCGATAATGAATCTAAGTCTTTAATAAAACCATTTATTTTTTTTACGTAACCAAGTTTTGCGTCGTTGGTTGTTCTGCCATATTCATACAAGGCTATTTCTATCGATGGACTTTTACCATTTTGGCAAGTAGCTTTACCCATGGTGCTTGCCATATTCCATAATTGCGCTTTTGCTTGTTCTATAAGTCCATCCATACTACCACTCACATCTAATAATATGGCCACTTGTATTTTGGGTTCGTCTATTTGTATGTTGTTAAAAGACGCTGGCTTTTTATCTATGGCAGGTTTGTTTTTAAAGGCTACTAAACAAATGATACAAACAATAGCAAATAATGCTATGTATAGTTTTGATGGATGGTTCATAAATGGTAGTTTTTGGGAAGATGCATAGATTTTATCAATTACATAAATTCTGGTTGTTAAAATTTTTGCAAATAGGATTGTCAACCTTTATCCAGTACATTGGACATAGGGTTGAGAGGGTTGTCAACCTTTTTCCAGTACATTCATATTGGAAATAAACAAATAAGGTTGACAACCCTTACGACAACCCTTACGACAACCCTTGCGACAACCCTTGCGACAACCCTTGCGACATTTTAAAAGCGCCCTTTGTTATTCTAACATGATAGATACGTATTTTTGCAATTCTTTAAACTGTATTTAATTGTAAATACGTTGTAGCTTAATACCACATGGCCATTCAAAAATTACCCATAGCAGCTTTTTTAGAACTAGTAAAAACCAATGTATTACTAGATGTGCGTAGCCCAGGCGAATACAAGCACGCTCATATCCCAACCGCCTTAAGCCTACCGTTGTTTAGCGATGAAGAAAGAAAATTGGTAGGTACCGCATACAAGCAGCAAAGCAAAGAAGATGCAATAAAAATAGGATTAGATTTTTTTGGGCCAAAGATGAAGTTGATGGTGGAGGAGGTAGAACAGTTGGCAAAGAGCTATGGGCAGTTGGCAAAAGGCAGCTCGCAAACTACCAACTGCCAACTGCCAACTGACAACTGTATACTGCTCCATTGCTGGCGTGGTGGTATGCGCAGTGCTGCGGTTGCTTGGTTATTAGATTTGTATGGCTTTAAAGTTTATACACTAGAAGGCGGCTACAAAGCATATCGCAATTGGGTATTGCAACAATTTGAAATAGCATATCATTTTAATATCATTGGTGGTTATACTGGGAGCGGAAAAACATTATTGCTTCATGGCTTGGCAAAAGAAAACCATGCTATAATAGATTTAGAAGGATTGGCAAATCACAAAGGATCTGCATTGGGCGCATTAGGGCAACTGCCTCAACCCACACAAGAAATGTTTGAAAATTTATTGGCAAATGAATTGTTTCAAAAAAGTATTGAAAGCTTACAGCCAAACGAACCAACTGCCCACTGCCCACTGCCCACGGCAAACTGCATTTGGCTGGAAGATGAAAGCCAGCGCATAGGCAATTTACAAATACCCATACCGCTCTGGAAAACGATGCGCAGTAGTAAAGTATATTTTTTTGATATCCCTTTTGAGGAAAGATTAAACTACCTCACCGAAGAATATGGCGTGCAGAAAAAAGATGGATTGGTTACCGCCATTATGCGTATACAAAAAAGATTGGGTGGGCTAGAAACAAAAAATGCAATAAATTTTTTGCTAGAAAATAATTTTAAAGAAAGTTTTAGGATATTACTCACCTACTATGATAAATATTATTTGAAGGGCTTGTATAATAGAGAAAATGCAGAACTCCTTATAAAAAAAATAAATACCGAAACAGTAGATCCAGAAAAAAGCATTTTGTCTATACTGCAGGCTACAGATTAATTTTTATACATAATAAAACATTTTGTTATATTAATTAATATTCATTACATTTGATTCAATTTTGTCCCCCCACTTTAAAATACTTTAAAATCTGATGGATTATGAAAGCATTATTGTTTTCATTAACCTGCCTTTTATGGCAACAAACTCATTTGCATATGAAAAAAATCTTAAGGTTTTTAATCTTACCAGTATTTGTTTGCTTCATTTCCTGTAACCAAAGTGGAGGCGATAAACAAAAAGCCGAAACCAAAGCTACCGACATTACTGCTACTACAAAATCTAAAGAAGCAATGGCTTCTTTCCAAGAGGGTCTAGCAGCCTTAGATGTGGGCGATATAAAAAATGCTAGAAAAGCATTTAGCACGGCTATCGAACAAGACCCTACCATGGGCATTGCATATCTTTATAGAGCCAATACTTCTAATGGCTCTAAAGAATATGCCGATGATATAAATGCAGGAAAATCTAAATTAGACAGTGCAAGTAATTGGGAAAAATTATATGGTGCGTATCAAAGCACCAATCTTAATGGTGATAGAAAAAAAGGATTGGAAATTTTGCAAGAAATAGCAACTGCATACACCGATATGGCAAGGGCACAAGCTGATTTGGGCAACGGTTTTGGAGGCAATAATCAATTTGATAAAGCTCGGGAGCAATATCAAAAAGCAATAAAGCTAAACCCAACTTGGGTGGGTGGTTATGCTTTGTTAGCCGGTTCTTATATGTTTAATGAGCCCAAAGATTTGAAAAAGGCAGAAGAAAATGCATTAAAAGTGGTAGAGCTAGCCCCAAAAAGTGCTGGGGCACAAATTACGATGGGTGATTGCTACAGGGCACAAAATGATTTTGCCAAAGCAAAAGCAGCGTATGCCAAAGCTGTAGAATTGAACCCAACATCGCCTGAAGCTTACTATAAAGAAGGGCATGCCAATATTTATTTGGGTAATTATGATGAAGCAAGAAAAAACTATGCCGATGCAGGTAAAAATGATGAAGTAAAAACGGGTTCAATAATAAATACTGCCTACAGTTATTTGTACCAAAATAATACCACAGCGGCATTGAGTGGGCTAATGGATGCGGCTATGAAAACAGATACTTCTAATAAAAGTAAATCTGCCAATGAGAAAAATGGCTACTTAACTACCTGTGCCAGCGTTGCCATACACAATGGAGATGCAGCTACTTTAAAGAAACTAATACCAATGATGCTTCCATTATCGGAGCAATTAACAAACGATATAGGCACTCCTGAGGCTAAGATTTTTGCACAGGCAGATAAATTAAATTGGGAAGCAATGATGGCATACACAGAAGGCAAATACGATGAAGCAATGGCAAAAGCAGAAGCCATGAAAACAGCTTTGGACCCTATTAAAGATGATCGTAAATTGGAGGGCTATCATTACGATATGGGGCTTATTTGTATGAAGCAAAAAAAATATGCTGATGCTGTAACACATTTTGAAAAAGCAGATCCTAATAATATTTATAATAGGTATTGGCTTGCAAAAGCCAATGAAGCGGCAGGCAACAAAGAAAAAGCCATGTCTATTTTTAAAGAAGTAGCTGCCTACAATTTTAATGATGTAGGTAATGCATTGGTAAGAGAAGAAGTAAAGAAAAAATTGGCTACACCTTAATGATACTAAAAGCATAATAAAAAATCCCACTTTGTACTGAGTGGGATTTTTTGTGCCCCTATTTTAAGAAAGATTACGGATGCCTTGGCAAGTTTTCGCAAATAGGTAAAATAGAATATAAAGAAAACTTGTAGCGAAACCTTAGTTGTGAATGATCTGTGGTTTTGGTTTCTGATTTTTGCTTTTTTTTGCATCAGGCTTGGCTGTTGGCAAACAGAGTTTATCAATCATATTTTCATAAAAAATTTAATTTTGATAACTCAATTGAGAACAATAATTTAATTTATAAT
>JANMGS010000122.1:0-2129 GCA_031374745.1 Ferruginibacter sp.
ATGATTATGGGTATTGTAGGACTATACCTTGGTAAAACATTTATGCAGGGAAAAGGTAGGCCGCAATTTATTATTAGCGAATCTAATATTGAGGATTGATGCGCAAAATAAAATCATATTTATTTACGGGTGATTTTTTAAGGGATTACAAATTGGCCATGTTGCTCTGGTTTGGATTAGCATTCATAGCAACTATGCTTTCGTTTTTACATCATACAGGTATTAACAATTACATGGTTTTTCGATATGTTTTTTCGCATACCATCGAGCAAAAAAACCTTTACCTAATTTATCCGCAGGAATATGGAGATGTAAATTTGTATGGACCTATTTTTAGTATTGTAATAGCACCATTTGCATTGTTACCCGATGCACTTGGGTCCACACTTTGGGTGTTGGCATCGGCTGCTTTACTTTTTTATGCCGTTATGCAATTGCCGGTAAAGAGAGAAATACGGATTGGTATCCTTATTTTAAATGCTATAGAAATGATGAATGTAGCATCGTGGTATCAAAGCAATGCGCTTATTGCAGCCTGTATCATACTGGGATTTGTATTTATTCACAAAGGAAAAGAGCATTGGGCGTTGCTTTTTATTTTATTGGCTACTTTCATAAAAATTTATGGCATTGTTGGGCTTGCTTTTTTCTTTTTTAGTAATAATAAATGGAAGTTTGTTATTTGGTTTATTGTTTGGTCAGCCGTTTTCTTTTTTTTACCAATGAGTATTTCTTCTTTTCATTTTATTGTGCAATCATACAAAGATTGGTACGCTGGTTTGGTCCAAAAAGCAGCTTTAAACATAAACACATTTATACAAAACGATTTTCAGGATATAAGTGTAATGGGTATGCTGCGCAGGATATTCAAATTAACCCATTTGAACAATACATTTATTTACATAGCAGCAGTTGTATTATTTGGATTACAATATTTGCAAATAAACTATTTTAAAGATATCCGCTTTAGGCTTTATTTACTTTGTTCCGTTTTACTCATGGTTGTTATCTTTAGTACCAGCTCAGAGTCTCCAACCTATATCATTGCTTTTCCTGCAATATGCCTTTGGTATTTTTTGCAAGATAAATCTAGGGCTGTTACGATATTTTTTATTTTTGCCTTTATATTTACATCCCTTTCCTATTCCGATATACTCACTCCCTATGTAAGAACCCATATTGTAAGACCCTATTCATTGAAAGCGTTGCCTTCTTTTATTACCTGGCTTATCATATGTTGGCAGATGTACACAAAACAATTTTTGAAAATAGATTTACAAAAAACTATTGTGGTATGATCAGGAAAAATCCTACTATTTTATTAACTTTTGATGTAGAGGAATTTGATCTTCCCTTGGAATATAATTTGCCCATAAGCAAGCAAGAACAAATGGAAATAGGCAAACTTGGTGCAGATGAAATGAAACGAATTATAGCATCCCAAAATATACCAACCACCCTTTTTACTACGGCTAATTTTGCTGAACATTTTCCAACTATAATTAATGAACTTTCGCAGAAAAATGAAATAGGATCGCATGCTTTTTTTCATAGCAGTTTCCAAAAAGAAGATCTATTAAATTCAAGAATGGTTTTGGAAAAAATTACTGAAAAGCCCGTGCTTGGACTTAGAATGCCACGTTTTAAAAAAGTGGATTTGGAGTGGGTAAAAGAAGCGGGCTATACTTATGATTCCTCTATAAACCCAACTTATATGCCTGGCAGGTACAATAATTTGAAAGTTTCTAGAACGGTGTATAAAGAACAGCACTTTTTAAGGCTGCCTGTATCAGTATCTCCATTTTTTAGGTTCCCATTATTCTGGATGGCATTTAAGAATATACCTTATCCGTTGTATAAAAAAATGGCATTGGATACTCTAAAAAAAGATGGCTATCTATCGCTTTATTTTCACCCATGGGAATTTACAGATATCGATAAATGGAAATTACCATTCTTTTTAAAAAAACACAGTGCTGGTAGGCTTTCAGAAAACCTAATTCGGCTAATTGAAGATTTAAAAAAAGAAGCGGTTTTTGATACAGCCTCTAACTTTTTAGCCACATATGCTACATCACATGAATAGTATGTAACACATGGTTTGTCATATCCCTGTTTACATCTAAATG
>JANMGS010000834.1:0-3250 GCA_031374745.1 Ferruginibacter sp.
CCATAATGCGGGAGGACCTTGCAAATGCTGCCACCTGCTACTATGCAAACAGCGTATTACCTTTAGTTGAGCTATTTTTTATTTAAAATGGTATTATTGTAAGGCTAGATATTGTGTACAGCAGCAGCGTACTATTCTTTGGCTTTTATATTCCTAAAAACCAGCCAAGCGGCTACAGCAAGCACTACCCCCATAATCCCAAGTATAGGATAATGCAAAACCCTTTTAGCTGCATCATTGCTTACAACAGCGCCCCCTACAGCAGCAATAATACCCGTGCTCAATTGTTGTATGCTACTATTAATAATTAAAAAAGAACCTCGCTCTTGGCTAGTAGCGGTACTTGTAATTTGCGCACTACCTACTACCATCCTACTACCACTAAAAACAAAAAACGTAGAAAATACCGGCAATACTATCCAAAGATTATTGGTAGCCAAATTGGGCAATGCCAATAACGGTATAAAGGATAAAAAACTAAGTATAGTAAAAATTAAAAGCCTACCATATTTATCGCTCAGCTTACCTATTTGCGGGCTACAAACCACGGTGAGTAAGCCTCCTATAATGTACACAAGTGGCACATCTGTTTTATAATTTACACCCAAATTATACGTAGCAAAGTCTGTAAGAAAAGGAATAATACTAAAATGGCTCATCATAAGAAAACTACTGAGCAATAAAGCCCAACGCATATTTGAGTTGCCAAAAACACTGATTATAATTTGATAAGCCGTTCTTTTTACAACTCCATTTTTTAAATGCCCAGTAAAAGATGGCACAATAAAAACAGCCAATATAAAAACGATTGTACATAACGACGCCAATACAATAAATGGTGTATGCCACTGGTAATGCCCTGCTAGCCACAAGCCACCAGGTACGCCCAATACACTTGCCAATGCAAAGCCCGTCATTAAAATTCCCATGGCCTGCCCCCTTCTTTCATTGGGTATATAATCGCCCACCATGCTCAATATTACACTGCCGCCAATACCACCAAATAAGCCAGTTAAGAACCGAGCCGCCAATAATTGATGGTAATTTTGTGAGAGCCCACACAAAAAAGTACCAATGGTAAACCCCGAATACACAATCAGTAATACTTTTTTTCTATCAAACCTATCTACATAGGCTAAGCATGCCATGGCACTAATAAACGCACCGATGCTAAACACAGAAACGATTCTGCTAAACTGTGTACTATCTATCCCCCAAAGTTTTTTCAACACTGGCCCAAGTGGCATCACAATCATAAAGTCTACAATATTTGTAAACTGTACAAGTGCCAATATAAATAGTAAGATTAATTCTTTTCTTTTCATAGAAAATTTTGGAACTCAAAATTATTTTCAACCTATACACTGCCCTCTGCTCTTTGCCCACTGCCCACTGCTCTTTGCTCTTTGCCCACTGCTCTTTGCCCACTGCTAACTGCCCACTGCCCACTGCTAACTCACCCCACTCCCATTATCCACCGCATCGTTTGGTGCAACAAAATGTAATTTACCAGCCGCATCTTCAGCCATCAATATCATCCCATTGCTTTCAATACCCCTCATTTTTCTTGGTGCAAGGTTGGCAACTACTACTACTTGCTTACCCACAATAGCAGCAGGCTCAAAATGAAGCGCAATGCCGCTTACAATCGTTCTCACTTCAAAGCCAAGATCAACTTCTAGCTTCAACAATTTATCTGCTTTCTC
Source organism: Ferruginibacter sp. (assembly GCA_031374745.1). GTDB lineage: Bacteria > Bacteroidota > Bacteroidia > Chitinophagales > Chitinophagaceae > Ferruginibacter. Next base: position 1,707 of record JANMGS010000834.1, read on the forward strand.
TACTTTCTCTGCAGAAATAATGGTACCTACTTTTAAATCTATTTTTGCAAAAGCATCGAAATCTATTTCTGATTTCAGGGCCTCCCTAAATCCCTCCGAAGGAGGGACTTGAGTCCCTAATACTTTAGAGTCTGTTTGTAGATTTGAAGGTTCACTTGTTGTCTGTTGTCCGTCGTCTGTTTTCTTTTCATTCATCTTTATTGCTGCGCTTTTAATTTTTAATTTTTCTATTTGTTCTGCCACTTCTGTATCTTCTATTTTTCTAAACAATAATTCGGGTGGCCTCAATGAATAGCCTACACTTAATAATTTTGTACTGCCACCATTTTCCCAGTCAAGCATTTTATCTACCGTCTTCATCAAATAACACATTTTCTTGGCCGTATAAGGTAAAAATGGGTTAATAAATATTGCAAGATTAGCGGTAAGTTGTAAAGTGATATGAATACAATTGTCTATAGCTTTTTGTGCGTCTTCCTTTATTATACCGTTTTCGTCAATATTTTTAACTAAACTCCATGGCTCTTTCTTTTGAAAAAATTTATTCCCATTAGATGCAAGGTCTATGACTTCTGAAAGCGCATCTCTAAATTTATAATTCTCAATTTTAAGTTCGATATTTTGTTTAGCTAATTTGATTTGTTCTAACAATGCTTTATCATCTTCATCTATAATATCATTATGAAATTTTGGTACTTTACCTCCACAAAGCTTATGCATTAGAACAAATACTCTGTTCACAAAATTTCCATAAATTCCAACTAAAGCACTATTCACGGCATCTTGAAAACCCTTCCAAGTAAATTCACTGTCTTTTGTTTCTGGTGCAATGGCATTTAAATAATACCGAAGCGCATCCACCATCTGGTCGCCCCCATTTTCTCCACTGGATCCTGCGGGCGCCTTCACAAAATCATTTATATAATCATCCATTTCTATGCTCCACCCTCTGCTAGTACTCATCTTATCGCCTTCCAAATTCATAAACTCATTGCTTGGTACATTATCAGGCAATATATTGCCATGCAGTTTCAACATTACAGGAAAAATAATAGCATGAAAAACGATGTTGTCTTTTCCTATAAAATGGACCAATTTTGTATCGCCCTTTTCGTTTTCAGAATTATACCAATATGGCCTCCAATCTTTTTTATTATCCAAAGCCCATTGCTTAGTAGCACTTATATAACCAATCGGTGCATCAAACCATACGTACAGTACTTTTCCTGCCCCGTCTTCCCGTGGAACAGCGATGCCCCAATCCAAATCCCTAGTAACCGCCCTTGGCTGCAAGCCCATTTCTATCCATCCCTTGCATTGCCCTACCACATTGGCTTTCCAATCATCTTTGTGATCTTCTAAAATCCATTTGCGTAAGAAATCTTCGTGTTTGTTTAATGGCAAATACCAATGTGTAGTGGCTTTTTTTATAGGTGCATTTCCACTCAGTGTACTGCGTGGGTTTATCAACTGCTCCGGACTTAAATCGGTACCGCATTTTTCGCATTGGTCGCCATAAGCATTTTCATTTGCACAAACAGGGC
>JANMGS010000190.1:0-5123 GCA_031374745.1 Ferruginibacter sp.
GGGGAAAGACCAAAATAAAGTACGAATTGAAGCAAAAACAGGTGAGTGATTACTGTATAAAAAAGGCCTTGGCTAGTATTTTGGATGAAGATTATGAAAAAATGTTGTATAAATTGGCAGTAGAAAAACTAAAAACCCTGAGCAAAGAAGTAAATCTGTTTGCAAAAAAAAACAAACTGCAAAATTATTTGGTAGCCAAAGGGTATGAGTATGACGTGGTGGGGAAGGTGGTGGGTGAGGTGGTGATAGGGTTTTAAATTGTCTGACCTCAAAATAAGTTTAAATATTTTCTCTTACTCATTCCATTATATATTCCAAATAATTATTGTTATTTAAAACGGTTACTTGCACATGGGGATAAAACTTTGCAAATGCTGCTGGTATTCTTATTTTAGCTTTTGAAAATTTACATTCAAAGGCTTCCATTTTATCGCCTTCTACTTCTATAAAATCTATTTCTTGCCCGTCATATGTACGCCAAAAATAAAATTGCACATTTCTATTTTTATATTGATTAAACTTTATTCTTTCATTCAAACAATATTGTTCCCATAAAGTTCCCACGTCGTTTCTAAACCCAAGCACATTGTAATTTTTTATTAAAGCATTTCTTAATCCGTTATCGCTAAAGTACCATTTTTTACTTTTTACAATTTCTTTTCTCTGGTTAGTGCTAAAGGCAGTTAATGGATAAATGATAAATACTTTCGTTAGTAAATCTAAATACCTGTCCACTGTTTTTTGTGAAATACCAAGTGTATTGGCTAGCTCATTTGTAGATACTTCACTACCTACTTGAAAAGCTAATAGCTGTAATAATTTTTGTAACAAAGAGGCATCTTTTACATTTTCCAAAGCCAATATATCTTTTAGCAAATAGCTGTTTACAATTTCTTGCAAGTATCTTTCCTTTTCTTGTTTTGTTTTTAAGTAAACCACTTCGGGGTAATTTCCATAAATCATTCGTTGTTCAAAGTTGCCTTTTGTATCTAATAAATTTTCTATTTGCTTTAATTCTTGCTGTGCAAAGGGGTATAAACGAAATGTATAATTACGACCCACTAGTGGTTCGCCTGTTGCATTGCTCAAATCAAATGACGACGAGCCAGATGCAATAATGGTAATGCCTTTAATTTGGTCAATCATTAATTTTAAACACAAGCCAATTTCAGGTATATATTGTGCTTCATCAATAATAATTATTTCATAATCGCCTACAAACAGTGTATAGTTTTTAATGGTTCGATTTTTAAAAATGCTTTGTACATCTAAATCTTCTCCCGTAACATACAAGGCCTTTTCACCATACGTTGCTTTTATATTGTGTAAAATATTTGTTTTACCCACCCTGCGGCTTCCATAAAGCATTAACACTTTTTGTTTGCCCATATCGGCTAAAATTTCGGCGCTTACAAAGCGTTTTATATCTTCCATGTTGTAAATATAGGGAACAACTACTTTAATAGATGGTAATTTTATGAATCTATTCCAAAAATTAATGGTAAAATTAGGAGTCTATGTATTTACATTTCCAAATATAGAGTATTAACTATTTAAAAATCAATTTAATAAATAAATTTCCTTTCGCAAGGATTTCAGCTATTCCATACAAGAAAAAAAACTACAGAATTATCAATTAGCAAAACTAGCAGCAGGTCTAAGCCTGGGTTTATTAAAATCAAGCTTTCGTTACAAGTGGGGTTTTGCCGCAAGGATTTTTATAATTTTAAGATTGTGATTGCGAAAACCCCATCAAGGCAGAATATTTTTTCTAAAAAAATTTTTACTTATTATACTTAAATCTTTTTTACACTTTCCTCGTAGGTTAACGAACTTTGGTATAATAAGTTTATTGAACAACAGCAATAAAATAACACTACCTTCATCGATTATCCTTAATCCGTATTTTGAAAAAACTGCTTATTACCTTTTTTGTTTTTTGTAATATTTGTGTGCTTGCGCAACAGAAAAAGTTGGATAGCCTACTTACAGTAAATGCCAATTACAATAAAGAAGACTCCATAAAAGTTATCTATCTAACCAGAATTTTTAGTCAATACACCAATTTGAATAATCTAAATAAAGTAAAGGAGTATTCTGATAAAGCAATAGCCATTGCAAAAAAATTAAACCAAACTTATTCACTTAGTTATATATACGAGCGTCTAGGACTTTGTTATCATGGCAAGGCAATGTATATACAAGCAATAGAGGCATACAAGAATGGAATTGCTGTGGCAAAAAATAGAAATGATAAGGATGCAGTAGCAGGTTTTTATTTAAACCTCAGTGCGTTATATGGGAGTATTCCTGACTACAACAAATCTTTAGAGGCTTTACAAATTGCTTTAGCGCTATATACTGAATTGGGTGATACTGATAATTTGAGCAGTTGCTACATGAATATGGGAGATATTTATAACAGTGTAAACAATCCAGTGCTGGCAGTTACTTACATAAATAAAGCACTTGTTATTTTTAAAAAATTTGAAAATGGCTTACATTATGGAACAGCCATAGCTTACAAGGGCATTGCTTACAGTTATAAAATTTCGTCTGATAAAGACTTAGCTTCACTGCATATAAATCCAACTGAAAGATATCATCAATGTTTATCCTATTTGGATAGTGCTTTGAAAATTGCGGAAAGTGCAGAAAGTGCCAATGCATTAATAGGGCCAATACATAGAGATATTGCTGCGGTATATGAAAAGATGGAAAATAATGCATTGGCATTAAATTATTATAAGGCGGCACTTAAAACTACTCCGCCGGAAAGTAAGGAAGATTTTGGAAACTTACTTTATGCAGTAGGTAATTTTTATTACAACACAAATGATTTTACAGTTAGTAAAAGCTACTTACAAAAAAGCCTTGCTATTGCTAAAGAAACAGGACTTTTATTATTACAAAAAAATTCTCTAGAAAAACTAAGTGTACTATTTCAAAAAACAAAACAGTATGATAGCGCACTAATTTTTTACCAACAAGCTATTGCTATAAAAGATACTATTTTTAATGCAGATAAAGAAAATGAAATAACCCGTAAGCAATTGCAACTTGATTTTTCAGTTAAAGAAAATGATTACAAATTGGCACAACAAGTAAGCGACGGCAAATTAAAACAACAAGAATTACAAATTGGTTTCGATAAAAAAATAAAAATAGTTTTAGGCTTTGCTATGGCATTGACATTAATTATTGGAGGTTTAATTTATTACGACCGTCGTAAAACAAAAAAATTAAACAGCATAATCAATGAACAAAAAACCGAACTAGAAAAATTAGGTAATGTAAAAGACAAAATATTCAGTGTGGTAAGTCATGACATGAGGGCGCCAGTAAATTCGCTTATTTCGTTTATACATATTTTAGAAGATGGTAATATACCACAAGAAAAATTGGCTATCTATTCAAAAGAGTTAAAACAAAGCCTTACACATACTTCTGCATTAATGAATAATTTGCTTAATTGGGCAGCATCGCAAATGGAGGGTTTTAAACCAGTAAAAGAAAAGCTTGATGTATCTGTATTGATAACCGAAGTTACCAACTCATTGCAGCATCACTGGCAACAAAAAAACGTACGTATAGTAAATAATATTTTCCAAAATACATTTATACAAGCCGATGTAAACATGACAGCGGCCATTTTACGTAACTTACTCAGTAATGCCATTAAATTTTCTTTTAAAGGTGCTGTTGTTACAATAACTGCCGAACAAGATGCAGGTGGCTGTACTATTTTAATACAAGATAAAGGCACAGGCATGCAACCAAAACAACTTGCGGTATTTAATAGCAATAGCCAGCAACAAACCGAAAGTAAAAGAGGAACCGCTAACGAAAAAGGTACAGGTCTTGGCTTATTGATTTGTAAAACATTTACACAGCAAATGGGTGGTAAAATAACTGCACATAATAATGGCGAGGGTTCTACGTTTAAAATTATGCTACCAATAGCTTAAAATCATTTTAACGCACCAACACTTTTTTATTTATTATTTCAGTTAGTATTGTTTTGTATGTAACACCAACAGGAATAATTTCGCCATTTGTTAATTCAATTTCTCCTCCTGCAGTAAGGGCTGCAATGTGATGAAGGTTTATAATAAATCTTTTGTGTACCCGCATAAATTGGATGGTGGGCAATTGCTCTTCCATTTGTTTTAAACTCACCAGTGTAAGATGTTTCTTTTGGTCAGCCATTTGTAAGCGGCTAAAGTTGCCCATGCTTTCTACAAAAAGTAAATAGGCTGTAGTTATTTTAGTATAACCATTATCTTCCTTAACAAAAAAATAATTGCTATTGTTTAACAGTTCGGGGTTGTTGTTGCCAGTAGGTGTATACACAGCATTCTTTATATACTCAATATATTCAATGGCTTTATTGGTGGCTCTTATTAATCGGGTAAGTGTAACAGGTTTTACAATAAAATCTATCACATCCAAGCTATAGCTTTCAGCTGCATGCTCGGCATACGAACTTATAAAAATAAATACAGGCGCTTTTTGCTGGGTTTTTACCAGTTCCAATCCTGACAAGTGGGGCATATCAATATCACAAAAAACGATATCAATTTCTTTTTGGTTAATAATAGAAGCCGCTTCTATACCATCACTACAAATGGCTTCAATTTGTAAACCTACTATTTTACCTGCATACATTTCTACTACATCACGGTCTATCAAATTATCATCAACTATAAGGCATTTGTACTTTTTTTGCATGTGCGTACAAAACTAAGTTATTTATATCCAATCTAACAGGAAATAAATTTTTTTCCACATGCAGAGTACATTCATCAACTTTTAAGGCCTGTTCATCAATTAACCAATATAAAATCCTCTAGGACTATCAACTTTGCACGACGTTATCGTTATAACACAATAGGAATTTATAAAGCAGTAATGAATAAAACAACTTGTGCTGCTACAATTTTTTAGACCGAACCAAAACCAATAAATGAGAAACCTGTTACCCATCTTTCTGCTTGCAGATAGAAAAAAACACGCTTATGCAAACCCGCATAAACCCTGTGGTATAACCACAAACAAAAATTCCGACTACATGTAGAAACTATCTATACAGCCTGATAATAATTAATGATAACAGACACCCA
>JANMGS010000194.1:0-3418 GCA_031374745.1 Ferruginibacter sp.
GGTTCTCCGGTTACAAATGGATTGTCATGAAATCGAACATCTTCCCTTGTATCTTGGATAATAAAAATCTCGTTATCATTGTTAATCGCATGGGCACAAAAGGCATAATCCCTGGAGGTTTCAGTTACATCTAAACCGTGATGTGATTTGAACCACTGGCGTTTCATATCTATTAAAGTCACCAGGGAAATGGGCGTATTACATATTTCAGAAGCTATAGCGGTTATGTTATCATAATCAATCTCAGGTAAGCTGTCTAAGATTGAATACGATTCTAAGAGTTTAAGTCTTTCCCTTTCTTGTTTGTGCTGTTCTGGTATTATCATATAACTAAATTGTAGTTAAGATATCTGTTTTAGAATTGTTCCTATGCACTAGGCTTTACGAACAGGGTTTTGTGTCATGTGAAGAATTCCGTCTGCCAGTTACTGTTGCTAAAGTATAATATTATTTTGAAATTTTGCATATTTGTTGAAGTTTGCTTGTTCAGCCCCACTTTGCAGCAATACGCAGGTTCATTCAACAGCGCAAGTGTATGTAGGGGTGGGCTAAAAAAACGAGGTTAGCGTGCATGCATAATCGTTGCAGAGGTTGTAAACCTTTATTGATATTTTCAAAATAAATAAATCCTAAAAAATGTTGAGAACACCATGTGCAAAAAAAAGCCCCGAAATAATTTCGAGGCTTTTAAACATTAATCAATCTTATCTTAAAAACAAAATTTCTCTGTATTTTGGAAGTGTCCAGAAACTGTCGTCTACCATCAGTTCCAATTTATCTACATGGTAGCGGATATCATCGAAGAATTTACCCTTTACTTCTTCGCAGTACGCAATGGCTTTTTCACGAATGTCTGTAAGGTCGTTTGCCTTTTTACGGGCTTGTATCATTGCTTCTGTTTTATCGCTTATGATGGTTATGTGGTTGCTTATTATTTTTACAATGGCCAATTGGTTTGCATAACCAGCTGCTTCTATGCCAGCATCTTTTAAGCCATTGATATTTTGCAACAACACATTTTGGTATTTTACCGCTGCTGGTAAAATGTAGGTACTTGCAAGGTCGCCCATTACACGTGCTTCTATCTGCACTTTTTTTACATACTCTTCTAGCATTATTTCGTGCCTCGCTTCTAGCTCTTCGTGTGTGTATATATTGTTGGTTGCAAACAATGCTTTTGCTTTTTCGGTTACATAAGCATCCAAAGCAAGTGGCGTGGTTTTTACATTTTGCAAACCTCTTTTTTCTGCTTCGTTGGCCCACTCTTCGCTGTAGCCATCGCCTTCAAACAATACGGCCTTGCTGTCTACAATGTATTTTTGTATGATGTGCAAAATAGCTACTTCTTTTTTCTCGCCTTTTTCTATCAGCGTATCTACTTCTACTTTAAAATTCTTAAGCGTTTCGGCCATTACCGCATTGAGGGTTGTCATAGGCACGGCGCAGTTTGCAGACGATCCTACGGCACGGAACTCAAATTTGTTTCCGGTAAATGCAAATGGCGAAGTACGGTTTCTGTCGGTATTGTCCAACATCAATTCTGGTATGCTTTTGTGTATATCCAATTTAAGGATGGCTTCGTCTTGCTCATCAAATTTATCGCCTACTCTTTTTTCTACCTGTGCCAATAAATCGGTTAGGAATTTGCCTATGAAAATAGAGATAATAGCAGGAGGGGCTTCGTTGGCACCCAACCTATGATCGTTGCCTGCAGTAGCTATAGATGCACGTATAAGATCTGCATAATCGTGTACGGCTTTAATGGTGTTTACAAAGAAAGTAAGGAACATCAAATTGGTTTTGGGCGTTTTGCCCGGTGCCAATAAGTTTACGCCTGTATCGGTGCTAAGGCTCCAGTTGTTGTGATTGCCGCTGCCATTGATACCTGCAAATGGTTTTTCGTGCAACAGTACCATTAAGTTGTGGCGCCTAGCTACCCGTAGCATAATATCCATCAACAAAGTATTGTGGTCTACCGCTAAGTTGGTTTCTTCGAATATAGGTGCACACTCAAATTGCGATGGCGCTACTTCATTGTGGCGGGTACGAATAGGAATGCCTAGCTTGTAAGATTCTTTTTCGAAATCGAGCATGAACGCATATATACGCTCGGGTATGGCACCAAAATAATGATCGTCTAATTGTTGTCCTTTTGCCGGGGCATGGCCAAAAACGGTACGGCCCGAAAGTAAAATATCTGGGCGGGCATTGGCAAGGCCTGCATCTACTACAAAATATTCTTGCTCCCAACCCAATGTGGCGGTTACTTTAGAAACGTTTTTATCGAAATACTGGCAAACATCTACTGCAGCTTTATCGAGCGCTACCAATGTTTTAAGTAAAGGTGTTTTGGTATCCAAGGATTCGCCGGTGTACGAAACAAAAATAGTAGGAATGCACAATGTCTTGCCATCGCCTATTTCCATAATAAAAGCAGGGGAAGAGGGATCCCATGCGGTGTAGCCACGGGCTTCAAAAGTTGCACGCAATCCACCATTGGGGAAAGAAGATGCATCGGGCTCTTGTTGAATAAGTGCTGCACCTTCAAATTCTTCTATCGGTGTACCATCGCCTTTTAGGGTAAAAAACGAATCATGTTTTTCTGCAGATAAACCTGTCAATGGCTGAAACCAATGTGTAAAATGGGTAACGCCCTTGCTTTCGGCCCAAGCTCGTAAGCCATTGGCTATTTGATTGCCCATGGAGCGATCTATTTTTTTGCCACCACGGGTGCTGGCTAGTAAACTTTTATAAGCATCGTCTGTAAGATATTGTCTAGCTGCGCTTAATGTAAATACGTTTTCGTTGAAAATGCCGGTGATTTTTGCGGCGTTTTCTACTTTAACTGGGGTAGGTTGGTTTGCAAGTTTTTTAACTGCATTCACACGTAAATTGCTCATTTATTTAAAATTTGACACAAAAAAAAGCAATTTTGTTCATTAAATCAAAAAATAAATTGCTAAATGTTAATAAAAATGAAGTTGTGTTGAAAAATTAAACGTATATAAAAATATTGCATATTTGTTTATTTGTAAAATTTTTTCACTTGGTAGAGGTGGAAAATGGTGGGCAGTTGCTTGATGTGATGGGATGACTATAATGTTGAAACAAATACAATTTGAACACGGATGACACGGATTGGATGGATTTTAAAGGATTTTTGCCATTCAAAAAATCAAATCCATATTTTCTTATCCATTAAATCCGTTCAATCTGTGTCATCCGTGTTCTATTTTCTCCAAATGAGTTCTGTCCGCCGAAGGAGGAAGCAAAAAATGAAATCCATATTTTCTTATCCAACAAATCCGTTTAATCCGTGTCATCCGTGTTCTATTTTCTCCAAATGAGTTCTGTCCGCCGAAGGAGGAAAAAAATCAAATCCATATTTTCTTATCCATAAAAATCCATATCATCCGTG
>JANMGS010000207.1:0-2907 GCA_031374745.1 Ferruginibacter sp.
CAACTAATAACCTGCTTCTTACAAGCTATTGTTAAGCTATAATTACTTCAAAACCTATGTTGAAAGATACATTTAAATTTTTTGCAAATTAGGTAATATTACTTTAACTCATTTTTGCTTGTTTTATTGCATAAAATAGAAATTTTGTAGTGGAAAATATTCAAGGACAGAATTACTTCAAAATCTTACTTTTTGTTATCTATCAAATAGCATAACATAAAGTTGCAAATAGGTATCCAACAAAGAAATTGTAATAATATATTTTTTTCGTCAGATACTGTAGAATCCTACCGAAAAATCACCTCAACAAACGGTTACAAAAAAGTTTGATTTGCCAATAAGTCGAATTTTTGAAAATAAAATTATTTATCAATTAGCTTTTTTTGTTTTACAATACCCATTAGAGGGTATTTTTCTTACCATTCCTGCATTTACTAAGCTCACGATGTTGTTAAACTGTATAAAAATACGCAGTTCGTCGTATAGCCAAGTTAGCAGCACAATTTAATTTTATATAAACTATTGTAAATGAGAAGAATTCTGCTTTTTGTATTGACGATGTTGTTGATTAATACGAGCGTAAACGCAACACAGCTATCTGGCACTTATACTATTAATGCTGCTGCTCCCGCTACCACTACCAATTTTCAAAATGTACTAAGCGCCATTAGATTTCTGAATGGGGGTGCACGCACAGATGGTGGGCCAGTAAATACAAGCCCATTTGGTGTAAGTGGGGCGGTGATTTTTAATTTGTCGCCAGGGTTTTACAGTGAGCAGGCTTTAACTATAGCTGATGTAAATGGGAATAACGCTACCAATACGGTTACTTTTCAAAAACTACCGGCGAGTGTTGGGGCGGTCGTTTTTAACCCAAGTGTAGTTTCTGCATTAACCATTTTTAACCTAACTACCGGTAGTTCAGGTTATTTTAATTTTTACAATATCAGCTTTCAGCCCACGGTTACAAATTCAAGTGTAAGTGGTTCCAATTTATGCGCTTTTATAAAAACGACCAATCACTTTTTAAATATTGATAATTGTATTTTTGATTTTGCCAATGTAGCCACTTCTAATGTGTACGGAGTAATAAGTACGCAATTTTCAAACGTAACCAATAATACTTTTTACAATAGCCTTGTTAGTAATAGGTTTCAAGGTTATGGTTTTTATGGTACAGTAAGAAATTTTAATAACAATGTTGTAAAAAATACAGCACTTCTTTTAAATGACATATCAAATGTTAACAATAATAGCTTTGAAAAAGGCTTAGTAAATGTATCTAATACAAGTACTGTTGCTGGTTCATTTTCAGATAATATTTTTACAAATGCTACGCTTTCTGTGGGTTATGTTTATGGCTCACTTCCATTTACTATACAACGAAATAAGATAATCATTAACCGGAATACCTATGCAGATGTGATTGGCAATTCAATTTTATCCGATTATATTTCTGCTGGGGTAACATTTACTTCCAGTGGCGCAAACACAGGTGTAGCAAGGTTTATAAATAACTTTATTAGCCTAAATAACAATAGTTTTTTCCTAAGCAATACTTATGGAATAAATCATTTAGGAACTACGCACAACGTTCAAATTTTACACAACACAGTAAATGTGGTAAGCACACAGCCAACGGTAATACCCATTTCGGTTGGAGGTAACGTATCTATAACGAATAATATTTTTTGGAGTAATAGTGGCGGGAGGGCTGCGGTTGGCAGTGGTACTTTTAATAGCAATAATTATTATACCACTGCTAATCCTGCTTTTATAATTACCGACTTAAATGCAACCACAGAGAATGTACAATTTGTGAGTACATCAGACCTTCATCACAATAGCGGTTGCTTAAAGGGAGTAACTACAATTGTAACAACTGATATTGACAATTTACCAAGAAGCGCCACCACACCAATTAGAGGTGCAACAGAAGCCACACCTGTAGTTTTAGATGCAATTGTAAAAAGAATAATTACCCCCATTACACAATACACAGTAGCGCCAAGCAGCCAAGCAATTTCTTTTAAAATTATAAATAATGGAAGCACTCCTTTAACATCTGCTACCGCAAATTATACTGTAAATGCAGGTGTTGCAGTTGCGGAAACCTTCACTGGGCTTAACATAGCTGCTTGCGATTCTGCAACCCTTATCTTTTCAGGCAACTATAATTTTGCACAAAATAACAGTGTAGTAATTGTAAGTTTAACTGATATAAATGGCGTAGCAGACCCAAATGTTACAAACAATGTTGTTCAGAAATCAATAGATATTTTGGGGCCAATGAGTGGCGTATACACAGTAAACCCTGCGGCGGCAACAACAGCATTTAATTTTCCCAGGATTGGTTATGCAGATACGGCCATGATGACGAGGAGTATTGTGGGGCCAATAACTATTAGCATTTACAATGGTACATACAATCAAGCAAATATGGTTTTAAATACTGTGCCAGGGGCATCAGCTACCAATACCATAAAATTCACATCGTTTAGCAATGATAGCTTACAGGTAATTATTGCTGACAGTTTTGTAATAAAAAATGTGCCTTATGTTACGCTGGAAAAATTAAGATTTTTGGGTAGTAACCTTTACACAACAGCAGGCATTATTCAAGTGTCAGGAACGTCTAATAATTTCACTATTAAAAGTTGTAACATAACCGGAAGAGTAGACCATAAAGGGGGTAATAATTTTACTTTTGCCAACAACTTTTTAGCAGGAGGTGTCCAAATAAGTAATAATGGGGGTTTGCCCACAATGAGTGGACTTTTGCTAAAGAACAACATTATAAGTGGTGGTAGTGCAGATGGAAACAACTCGCCATTTATATTACAATGTTTCAATGTTGCAAAACCTGTGCTGGATGGCAATACTTTTCAGGACTTTAATTTTAACCAT
>JANMGS010000240.1:0-1588 GCA_031374745.1 Ferruginibacter sp.
GCTTGCCGATAGCGGTGATATGATGATGGCTTTTTAGTAACCTTTTAGCTAAGACAAAGATAAGTACCCAATAAGATGCAATTAGCAAAAAAAAGTGTTACCTTTGGCAAAATTGATATTATTTCAATCATTAATAGGTTATTGTGTATTTATTTAAATCAATATTATTTAATTTATTTGATGTTCCAAATAAATGTATATGGTAGATTGTGAATAATTGAAATAGTCAATTCTATTAATATGAAATCCAAAAACAAAATCGCAGAAATCCAAAAGGAACTTATCAAGTCGCCCAACCATTTTCCTGTGGTGGGTATTGGCGCGTCAGCAGGTGGGCTAGACGCTTTCAAAAAACTATTAAATGCCATACCCGAAGACTCAGGGATGGCTTATGTGCTGATACAGCACCTTGATCCCAACCACGAAAGTATGCTGGTTGAGTTGTTGCAAAAAGTAACCAATATACCAGTACTAGAAATTACAGATGATATTAAAGTGCAGCGCAACCATATTTACATTTTACCCAGCAATAAAATGATGATTGCCAATGATGGTGTGCTACAACTTAGCCAGCGCCCGGAAAAAAGCAAAAACGCACGCAATCTGCCTATAGATCTTTTCTTCACTTCGCTTGCCGAAGTGCATCAAAGCCATGCTATTGGTGTAGTTTTGTCAGGCACCGCCAGCGATGGTACCATGGGCCTTAAAGCGATCAAAGATCATGGAGGCATTACTTTTGCACAAGATGAAACATCGGCAGCTTACGAAGGTATGCCCCATAGTGCAGTGGAAGCTGGCGTGGTTGACTTTGTATTGCCACCCCAAGAAATACCCCAAAAATTGTTGGAAGTAGTAAGTATTATTAAGGGAAAAGCTGTAGAAGATGTACCCCAACAAGATGAGGACGTGTTTAGACAAATACTATCGCTACTACGCATCCGTAAGGGTACCGATTTTACGTACTACAAACAAAGTACCATACGCCGGAGAATAGTGCGTAGAATGGCCATTAATAAAATCGAAGAACCAACCGACTATTTAAAATATTTAAGAGAAAAAAAACAGGAACAAGATTTATTATACCAAGATCTACTGATTCCCGTAACCGATTTTTTTAGAGACCCACAAATTTTTGATAGTTTATGCCAAGCTGTATTTCCGGCAATTATAAAAAATAAAAAGGAAGGCGAGCCTATACGTGTTTGGGTTGCAGGTTGTAGCACTGGCGAGGAGGTATATTCTATGGCTATTTGTTTTAAAGAATTGCTTGGCGACCGCTTTGGGGCAGATGGTCACCAAAGAGTACAAATTTTTGCCACCGATATAAGCGAACCCGCTATTGCAAAAGCCCGTAATGGCATATACGCCAAATCAGATGTAATAGGATTGAGCGAAGCGCACCTAAAAGATTATTTTACAAAAAACAATGGCGACTACCAAGCAAAAAAATCAATAAGAGATTTATGTGTGTTTGCGATACATAATTTTTTAAAAGACCCTGCTTTTAGCAAAATGGATTTCATTAGTTGTCGCAATGTGCTAATATATATGGAGCCTTACTTGCAAAAAAAAGCACTTTCCACTTTTC
>JANMGS010000841.1:0-1522 GCA_031374745.1 Ferruginibacter sp.
ACCGATAATGAACCAGTGGAGGATGATGAAGAAGTGGAAAGTGATAACACATTGGCTGGCAACAGCGATTTTGTGAGTGGCATGAAATCTAAAAAAGTGAAGAGAAAATTAAAAGACCCAGATGTAAATGAATGGGAGCAAGGGTACAATACAGATATACACGCATTGGTATTGTTAGCAGATGATGATGAATCGGTACTAAAAACTGAATTTAATAATCTTAAAATTTCATTGGCAGGTATAGTAGTTTTTGTGAAGGAAGAAATTGGAAAAAATTTAACCAGCATATTTGGAGGAAAGAAAAGAAATTTAGAACATTTTGGTTATGCAGATGGTATTAGTCAACCCAGTTATTTTACGGGGCCAGATGTACATTTAACATCGCCAAAAGAATTACAGCCTTTAAACATACTGTTGGTAAAAGATCCATTTACCAACAAAGACGACAACAATTATGGCAGCTTTCTTGTGTACAGAAAACTGGAACAAGATGTAGAAGGATTTAACAATAGGGTTAGCGCATTGGCGCAAAATCTGGATTTAAATGCCAACCAGCAAGGAAAAATAACAAAAGAAGATTATGCAGGGGCGTTGGTTGTGGGAAGGTTTAAAGATGGAACACCGCTTGTAAGAAGCGATGTAAGCCTGGGAGAATTTCCTGCATTCAACGATTTTAAATATGAAAATACAGACAGAGGAGCGCACAAATGTCCTTTCCATTCACATATACGAAAAACAAATCCAAGAGGGCAAGGCATATTGGTTGGCCAAAGTTTTATAACACGAAGAGGCATACCTTATGGCGAAGAAGATTCCAATGGAGAAAAAGGTTTGCTCTTTATGTGCTTTCAATCAAACTTAGACAAACAGTTTAACTTTATACAAAAAGCATGGGCAAATGCACCAGGCTTTCCTCCATTGAGGGGGCGTCCTGGTATAGACCCTTTGATAGGTCAAGGAAGTGCTGGTGAACAAAAATGGCCAATAGAATATGGCAGCAAAGAGGAAATAGATTTTGATTTTGCGGGCTTTGTAAAAATGAAGGGTGGCGAGTATTTTTTTGCACCAAGTATTGGTTTTCTAAAAAATTTGTAGCAAGAAGCTTTATTTTGAATGCATGTTTTTTGTTGGCAAAATTTATAAAACATCTAAAAAAAATACAGTCAAATAATAGCGTATTAAAAGAAGTACATCAACATTAAAATTCACAACAAACCAAATAGAAACGTTTTCATTTATCTTCATAGTACATTTTACAACAATTAAAATATTTTGTTGTAAAATGCACTATAAAAATTTTATATGATAGACATTTCCAAAATTACCCAAAGAGAAATAACCAAAGGATTTAAAGGCAGGTTCATTCATACAGAAAATAATACACTTGCATTTTGGGATGCAGAGAAAGGCGCTGTTTTCCCTCCCCATTCACATATGCATGAACAAACGATGATGGTATTAGAAGGGCAATTTGAATTGACGATTGCTGGTGAAACAACCATATTTGGTAATGGCATTGTAG
>JANMGS010000279.1:0-4802 GCA_031374745.1 Ferruginibacter sp.
ATTTTGAATATAAAATTGAATTTGAAAGTAAATTTTCAAGAGATAGAAAAAAACTAGCAAAAATAATTTTAACCAAGACAATTTATACAACTTCTGTAAGTATTTATTTAGAAAACGAAGGGGGAAATTCATTAACCAAATTATTTGACAAAAAGAATTGGTTTTGGGCTGACTCAGCAAATAAACTTTCGAAAAATAATAAGTGGTTCGACAACGATAAATTTGGATTATTTTACAAACCATTCGCTTGGTATTGTTGGTATTCAATACAAGACAAAAGCGTAACTTTTGAAAATAGTGGAAAATTAAGTACTGAATCAAATATCGAAAAGTTGTTTATTTTATGAATCAATCAATAAACGAACTTATTGAAAAACTAAAACGTAATTACAAAGAACTTGGAATTACACTCTATAATCCTGCAACTTTAGAAATTATAGCCGCACTAGAAAATGCAAAAGGAATTAAACTGCCTGATGAAATTAAAACTTTTTACAAATTTTGCAATGGTTTTGAATCGGAAGAAGATATGTTCAGAATTATTCCAATTGAGGAAATAATTGAAAATATAAAGGACAGAGAAACTTACATGAAAAACTCAAAAGACTTACATTTTGCTGAATACATGATTTATTGTGACATGTGGACTTTAAACATAAATCCGCAAGATAAAAATGATTACAGAATTTATAACATGACTGAAACTGTTATAACTTTGACAAGTTCTTTTGCAGAATTTTTAGAAGTATTTTTAAACAAAGGTGTTTTTGAAGGCCTTTATGATTGGAGAGAAAGCATTCAGCGATTAACAAACTAAACTGCTGCTTACATTACGTTTTGAGTAAGTGTGGCAGAAGGAAGCCCAATGGGCAGCGGTTCATTATTGGGCTTTGGCTCGGGCAGAAAATCATAGCCTAGCTTTTTGTTCTTATTTTTATCATATATATCTTTATTCGGTCCCTACACCCGTGTAGGGATTCCGGGCGGAGGGAATTCTAATTCCACACCTGCACGAAGCGCTACCGTTAGTGGCTATTTTTCAGCGACACTCTACAATGCGACAAATATTTTTAATCATATTTACTTTGACAACTTTAAATTCTAACTCACAAAAGTTGGATATTACAAATATTGAAAAATCAAAAGTTTTGACGACACTTTTAGACAGTGAATCAAAATCTAAAATATTGACACAGCTCAACTGCAGACAAGACAACACCCTTCGCAAAAAGTGGACAGCAAGAACATTTTTACTTTCAGACGGAAAAATTGTTATTGAGTTTTACGACAAGCAAGCCATTCTTATTGACAATTTAAATGACTTTAAAAAGTTAGAGAGAATAAAGTTTGTAAAAAATACAATTGATTTCCTAAAGAAAAATATTTCATATAAAATTGAACTAAGCATTGAAGAAGGTGATAAGATTTTAGAAACCGAAAAGCCAAAGAGACTAACAAACTTAAAAAGTGATATGCCCGAATATTATGACTTTGAAGTTTACGAATTGGATACAGGACAATTTTTATTCCTTGACAAGTCTCAAAACTTTAAAAGTGTAACAATTTATGCAGACTTAAAAACTCTATGCTCTGACAACAGGACAATTTCGCAATTAGTTTATAGTTCTGAAGATGATGATTATTTGATGAAAAAATTAGCATCAGGTGATGCACTATTAGATTATGATGTTAGTGACCACCTTTTTTATCCAAAATACTTAAAAGATTTAATTAAAAATCACAAATTAACTCTTACAAAACAAAAGGTTTATGTTTCTGATTTCTTTGGCAATTTATACAAATCCGAAAATGGTTATTATATTCTTGTCGACGAAGTAAATCAAAAAAATGGAGCAGGAACTAAAATGATTATTTTAAGTTTACGAATTTATGAAACACTACAACAAGTAAAAGATGCAGAAGCAAACTATGAAAAGTATAAAAATGCAGGAGTAACATCTGAGCATTTCTATCAGAAAGTTTCTGAGAAATATGGAGAAAAATTTCCAAATTTCATATCACAACTAATTGACAGCTTACCATTGACATTGAACTTTGACAAAGAACAACTCTCTATTGATAGTGCAGGCATTGACTTAATTGACGAAGCTCTTAAATGGAACGGAACGAATTATAAACTTTTTGATAGTTGGTTTCCTTCAATACTTGCCTATTATGGACAGTATTATATCGCAAACAAATACGAAGGGAAGTGGACAATGTATTTTGACAAAGAAGATAAAGTATGGATACCAGAAGTAAAGCTAAATGACGGAACCTCTGCTTGGGATTGGAGAAACTTCTATAAAGATTTCTATGAAGGACCCATTCCATTACGTTGGATAGGTGATTAGGATGGTTTACGAAAAAAAATACAGGCAGACTTTAAGAATTAAAACAGCCACTAACAATGCGCTTTGTACAAGTGTGGCAGAAGGAAGCCCAATGAGCAGCGGTTCGGTATTGGGCTTTGGTTCGGGCAGAAGATCATAGCCTAGCTTTTGGTTCTTATTATTATCATTTATATCTTTATTCGGCTTTAGTTCCGGGCTGGACAACCAACAATGCCCTGCCTGCACAAAGCCTCAAGCGTCAGCAGTAATTTTTTGACACTCTTTTGAAATTGAGATTTATTATTCGCCATTAATAACAATAACAATAACAACTAAAACAAACAATATGAAAAAAAATTATATCTTAACCATAGCCATCCTTTTATTCTTTTCCAATTTTGCTTTAGCACAGGACATAAAGTTTGGAGGGACCCAGCCTCCAGACACTGCTGTAATAAATTTACTTGGACGTTATCAAAAAGCAGCAACGAATTTTAAAAGTGTAGCTGAAAGAGATGCCCGAAGAAAACCACTTTTGTCCACCGGATATTTTTATCATGGCATGGATGGCGCTCCAGTAGATTTGGACAGTTTGACAAGAAGACAAACGAAAAATAAATTCATCCCAGGTAAAGACAGTTTATACAGTTTTACACTTTTTCAGTATGAAAATACAGCAGTATTCTCTTATAAATCTTATAGTACTGGAGGGATGG
Organism: Ferruginibacter sp.; assembly: GCA_031374745.1. Taxonomy (GTDB): domain Bacteria; phylum Bacteroidota; class Bacteroidia; order Chitinophagales; family Chitinophagaceae; genus Ferruginibacter. Next base: position 3,050 of record JANMGS010000279.1, read on the forward strand.
ATAAAGGCAAACTATCCGAAGGCACAGGCAGCTCATTAATAATAATGAGTAAAGAAAATGGTGTATGGAAAATTATTTCTGACGTCATAGGGCAAGATCCAAAAAAATAATAATTAAAATTCTACAAAACTACCGCCAATAACTAAGCTTTCGTTGCGTCCGGAGGACGAACAATGAAAGCGATGTTGAACGAAACCGATGTTGATGTTATGGGTATATTGTTGAGTGGAGCTAAACAAAACCTGATCTGATTTTGCGGATTTGTTTTCATAGGTGCAATGTTGGTTTGGGCTCGCACGCTTTTTACTTCATTTTTTATACAAAAGCACAAAGCATCCCCTACCCATGGTTTTTAGTCACAGGCAATTGTGCCTGCCTCTTGTGTCAAGGCGGTATCCATAAAATATTTTGCAGGTGGGCCACGTTTACCAAATATCTCAAGCGTTATCATCGTACCTGTTTTGCAATGCGGACATTTATGAAATTCTGTTTCGGCTTTGAGGTTCTTAACCATCACACCTAATTTTTTCTGTAAGTCTTTCAACTTTTTTCGCTTCCAACCCAAAAAATGCGACAACCGCATAAAAAACTTAATAGATTATGACAACCACAAAAGAATCTTCCTTTTTATTTTGGCAGAAATGGCTATTCTATACGAGTTTGGTTTTTGCAATGGCAGGCATCGTATTTGCCTTCTTCGGAAATAACTTCCTTTTTCAACCCTACAACGAAATGCTTGCGAAACTATTTTGGCACAGTTCTACATTTCCGACGGAAGCAGATCAGTTTCGCAGCTTTATCTACGGACCCCTTGGAGGTACAATTGCTTGTTGTTATATTTTACTTGCTTTCATTGCCCGATATCCATTTAAAAATAAAGAACGCTGGGCCCGTAATGCTATTATGATAGCCTTTACAGTGTGGGGTTTAATTGATAGTAGCGTTTGTATCTATTTTGGAGCGTATCCACAAGTCTATCTTATAAATATTTTTTCAATAACAATCAAGGCTCTTCCAATTATTTTTACCTGGAAACATTTTTCTTAGCAAGAGAAATTCATCAGACCTTATTCACTAAATTGAATAGCTAAATAATAACCGGCTGTACATAACTTGGGTAAGCCAACAGTAGGGCTCGACGGAAGTACAATCAGTTGCAGTGAACCTACTAAAATTAGCTGATTTACAATAATTTTATAACAAAAAAAAAGCGAATCCACCATATACATTCTTCTTACAATGGAATATTGCCATGCTTTTTTCTAGATCGTTTTGCCACTTTATTTTCCAGTATAGCAAAGACTTTTATCAGTTTCTTTCTCGTGTCTTTCGGTTCTATCACTTCATCTATAAATCCCCTTTCGGCTGCAAGATAAGGTGTAGCGAATTTTTCTGCATATTCTGTTTCTTTTTCCAATAATTTCTCTGCCGGGTCTGCTGCTTCTGCAATTTCTTTTTTGAAAATAATTTCACTAGCACCTTTTGCACCCATTACAGCTATCTCGGCTGTAGGCCATGCAAAATTCATATCTGCGCCAATGTGTTTGGAGTTCATCACATCATAGGCTCCGCCATACGCTTTTCTGGTAATAACCGTTACACGAGGTACGGTAGCTTCGCTTAATGCATACAATAGTTTTGCACCATTGGTAATAATGCCATTCCATTCTTGGTCGGTTCCTGGCAAAAAACCAGGTACATCTACCAATACCAACAATGGTATATTAAAACAATCGCAAAACCTTGTAAACCT
>JANMGS010000280.1:0-4882 GCA_031374745.1 Ferruginibacter sp.
AACCTAGACTCTAAAACATCGCATGAAATAATGGACATACTGGGGAAATTACATGAAGATGGAAATACGATAGTAATTGTAACACATGAAGAAGATATTGCAGGCTTTGCCAGAAGGGTAATTAGGCTAAGAGATGGAGTAGTGGAGACTGATAAGGTAAATACGAACCCGACAATGTTCGAAAAAGTTTAGCTGTATCGGCTTTCTGTATTCAACCACATTCAACCCTTCAACAACATTCAACCTTTCCACAACATTCAACCCTTCAACCTTAAGCAATGGCATTTAAAATATATACAAAAACCGGAGACCTCGGTAAAACAAGTTTGATAGGAGGTACCAAAGTGCTGAAAAGTAATTTGCGTATAGAAAGCTATGGAACGGTAGATGAATTGAATAGTTATATAGGTTTGTGCAATGATCTTATTGAAGATGATAATTGTAAAGTAGTGCTTAAAGAAATACAAGATCGTTTGTTTACTATTGGATCTTCTTTAGCATGCGACCAAGAGAAAGAGCCATTAATGAAGATGCCCGATTTGTTGGAAGACGATATTTTGTTTCTTGAAAAAGATATAGATAAGATGATGGATATTTTGCCGCCTATGAAATTCTTTATTTTGCCTGGCGGCCATCCTACGGTTTCTACTTTGCATATAGCTCGCTGTGTATGCAGGCGTGCAGAGCGTATTTGTGTGCAATTGCAAGAGGAGAATTTGTTTATAGATCCATTGGTTATTAAATACCTCAATAGACTGAGCGATCATCTTTTTGCTTTATCGAGGTACGTGGCGCATATATTGAAAGTGCCAGAAATACCCTGGATTCCAAGAGTGAAAAAATAAAAATTACCTTAATGCTGTGTTGCAGGAGGCTTGGTTGTAGTGGGTGCTGCTATAGTAGGAGTAGTAGCAGGCGTTCCAGCAGGTGTTTCCATTTCAGTTTCTTCCTCCTCAGTGCCATTGTCTTCTTCTTCTTCAGCATTTAAATCATCTGTATTTATGCTTGTCCCGCCCGGGTTATATTTTTGAACAATGTAACCTTTACTAGGTTTTACAAAAACGGTTGAAGCTATCGGTGCAAACTTGAGCGTAGTGGCTGTATATTCAATCGATTTTGATCCTTTTTCAAAAATATATTTCATTACTAAGCCAGGAACAGTTGCAAACAAAGGTTCTGCTGCTGCCAATGTTTTATTTTTTGCATTAGGTAAATAATAAACAGTAAGCTTAGTGCTGTCCTTAAGCGTTAAGATTGCCTTGTTGCAAAGTTGATCGAGTATACGCAACGTGTCTTCTTTGTAAATATCGCATCGTATACTATCATTCTTTTTATTGTATTTCTTCCACTCTTTTGCATTTAAAAACATAAGCGCTCTTTCCTTGCCAGATTCTTTTACTACACTTGCCACTTTTGTAGTAAGTCCTTTTTTGTTATTAAAATAAATGCTTTGCACACGCATAAGGCTTACCAAGCGTAGCCTAACAAGGTCATTTTTTACAAACGCAGTTTTAAGCCCTCCATTGTAGGTTTGGGCAATTCCATCTCCTTTATCGCCTTTTACAACAATAGCGTAAGAAATTACAAATTCTTTTGTATTTACTTTAGGAGGATTGGTGGTTTTTTTTGAAGTACGTGTTACCTGCGCATTTGTGTTTATTACAAAAAAAAGCAGTTGCAAAAAACAAACTGTTTTTGAAAAATCAGTAATTTTTATTTTTGAAATTAAGCCCATTTTATTTGCTGATTTTATACGCTAAAACTAGAAAAGTTCATTATTTATTTAGAATAAAATTACCAAGATCTAAAGGGTCTAAAGGATTCGAAGAAGAATTTTGATTGAAATAATCAGCATCTACTTTTTTCCATTTCTCTAATTTTTCTTTTTGTTTTCTTGCTCGTCTAGTAGGCTTGCCACTTTTTTTTGTTTTATACATTTTTTTCATCATGGCACCCATACCTTCAGAAATGGTAATAGATGTATATTGGTCTACTGTAATACTGGTTGCAACAGGATTGTCAGCTTGTAAAAACAGGGGCAAATTGTTTGCATCAAAAGAAGTAAAAGTTGTTAGATAATCATTGTCAATAATGGGAATAACAGCACCATTTATTGAGATGTCCGTCATTGGAATACTTTCGGCAATTTTTGGATTATCTAATAACGCAGCTTTCGACCCTCTACCATAAATATTGTTTTTTCTTTTTCTATATTTCCCTTTTTCATCAATAGCCGCAATGTTATTATTTTTTGCAAGATTGTTGGTATCTACTAATGGGGTTATAGTTGGCGTTACAGAGGAGTTGTTTGTAGGGTTATTGGTTGCAGTTACAGAACCGGTAGTAGTTTTAATGCTATTTTTTTGGAAAATAAAATAACCGCTTACCAATAACAATAATACGGCTGCTGCAGCCGCTATTTTTTTAAAAGCTCCAAAGGAAACAACTTTTGCAGAAGTTGTAGTTTCTTTATTTGAAACCAATGATCGGATGATTTCCATTAACCTTGCAAAAGAAATAGGCGGCTTTACTTCAAAATCTTTTAATGGCTTAAAAGTATTGAGTTCGTCAGTTTGCTTAATTCGATTCATTATGGCGCCAAAACTTATAGCTTCAGGCGGCGGCATAACAGCATGTGCAGACAAAGGCTTGAGCGATTGTTTCAAGCTTTCGTTCTCATCTTCTTCAATCCTATTCTTTATGCTTTGTAACAAAAAGGCAGGCGGAGCCACTTCGTGGTTCTTAAGATCAGTTAATAATATGTTGTTATTGTTACTCAATTTCAGCCTCGGGTAATAAGTTCTTTAAGTAGGTTCTAGCTTTGTGTAATTTAGATTTACTGCCACTTTCGGTTATGCCAAGCATTTCACCTATTTCTTTGTGGCTGTAATTTTCAATTACGTATAAGTTTATTATTGTACGATAACCCGAAGGTAAATCTGTAATAATTTTCATCAAGTGATCAAGAGAAAGTTTATCTAAAACACTGTTGTTGGTAGCTTCAATATTAAAGTTTTCATCAAGATCAGCAAACGGAATTCTTTTTTTCTTTAAGGCGTCGAGAGAAGTAGTTACAAATATTCTTCTGGCCCATCCTTCAAATGAACCTTCATCTCTAAACGAACTTAAATTTTTGTACAGTTTAATAAACCCATCTTGGAAAAAATCGTTTGCTTCGTCAGGACTGGTTGCATACCTTAGGCACAAACTGTACATTTTCCCAGAAATTTGATTATAGATCTGGTTGAAAGCTGGCTCGTCACCTTCAGCAGCTCTCTTTACTAAGACAGCATTTATGTCAATATAGTTTCCGTTTTCATTCATTTAATTGAAATTAGTTTTGTTGAAACACTAAATTCTTTCAATTTTAGCTTATAAACCAACAATTTAAAAACGAAATTACTCTAAAATAATCATTTCAAAGATTTGCTTCGAAAAAATAATAAGGCAGATTGGCTTATTCTACATAATGATTAGTCAGTAAATTAACTAAATTATTTAATGCTAGACCTATTTTACCGAATAAATTAGATAATAATCAAAAAATGTGACGTTTTCCAATAAAAATATGATTGAATCAAATATAGAAAATTACAAGTGCAAATTGTTATGTATTTACCAATGGCAAAAAGGAATGGTTATTAGTTAATCGTAAAGAAATAATAGGTAATGCAGAGATCGTTTATGATGCAAAATCAACATAGTATTACCATTTACTTTCAAGAATATTATTACAGCTTACAAAGTTCAATAATTTTCCACCAGCTTTTATTATATTCGTTCAAAGAAAAAAACACATGAAACGAATAGGTATGCTTTTAGCTTTTTTAACAACATTGTTTAACTGCAAAGCGCAAAATAAAGAATCATTTCCCACTTATAATGGCACCGACTTGGGCCTTACATATACCCCACAAAAGAGTATTTTTCGTATATGGGCGCCTACTGCTTCCAACGCACAATTGAAGATTTACAAGGAATCGGTAAATGGGGAAGCTTTGCAAACAATTGCCATGAATAAAGCTGAAAATGGCACTTGGATAGCTACATTAATGGGGAATCAAAAGGGAAGATATTATACATTTCGTGTGGAGTACAATGGTAAATGGCTAGATGAAGTAACAGACCCTTATGCAAAAGCGGTAGGCATAAATGGTAAACGTGCTATGGTAATTGATTTGCAACAAACAAATCCTGCGGGCTGGGCAACAGATAGATCGCCCATTTTAAAAAACAAAACAGATGCAATAGTGTGTGAGTTGCATGTGCGGGATGCAAGTATAGCAACCAACGCAGGAATAAAAGCTAAAGGGAAATTTATTGGACTCACAGAAATAGGTACAACAAATGAGGAAGGACTCTCTACGGGGCTTGATCATTTAATAGATTTAGGTATAACCCATGTACAATTACTCCCTTCTTACGATTATAATTCGGTAGACGAAACGGAACTTGATAAACCACAATACAATTGGGGTTATGACCCACAAAATTATAATACACCGGAGGGTTCTTATAGTACAAATGCTGCAGATGGAGCAGTGCGCATAAAAGAGTTTAAGCAATTGATAAAAACTTTTCATAGTAATGGATTGGGTGTAATAATGGATGTCGTGTACAATCACACGGGAACTACAAATGAATCTAATTTCAACCAACTGGTACCAGGTTATTATTACCGCAAAACTGCAGAAGGAAAATTTAGTGATGCTTCTGGATGTGGCAATGAAACCGCTAGTGAAAAAGCGATGATGAGAAAATTTATGTTGGAGTCAGTTTTGTATTGGGTAAAAGAATATCATATAGATGGGTTTAGATTTGATTTAATGGGTGTGCACGATATAGAAACCATGAATATTATTTCCAAAGAACTACATAAAAT
>JANMGS010000317.1:0-2051 GCA_031374745.1 Ferruginibacter sp.
CCAAGTGGTTTCTGCCAAATCCAATAACCAACCTTCAGGTATTAAACCATCAAAAAATGGAAACAATACATTGCTTTTATAGGCTTCTTTTTTTACAGGCAATGTTTTGCTTATTGCAAACGCATTGCCACTTTGCATATAATTTTCATCATACTCAAATTGGTATCCGCTATCGGTTTCATTTAACAATCCTGCCAATACATTGTGCAGGTATACTTTTGCACTTCTATTCATTTTCAAATGAGTTTTCTACGGGTGCTAGGCTTGCACCAAATAATAACAATACATCGTTTACCTTATCCATACGCAATGTTTTTTTGCCTTGCTCCAAATCTCTTACAAAGCGTAAACCAACGTTTGCTTTTTGGGCAAGTTCGGGCTGTGTAATTTTTGCCAATTTTCTTTTTTGTTTTACGAATAACGATAACCTATTTTCTTTCATAATTATACCTTTATTGGTTCAAATGTACATTTTTATTGATTAATTATACCCTATTAGTGTCTAATTTATTATTTTTTTATAATTTTATACCATTTATAGTATAAAATTAGTTTTGAATTTATTATTATACTGTATAGGGTATAATAAGCTTACATTAGTTGGTAAGCTTAGCTATAAGAAAGATTGATGATAATTTCTTTAATATCTGTGTAATTTTACTTTTGAACTAGTTTACTTTTTTACATGAAAAAATTCGGTCTCATTGGTTATCCACTTGGTCACTCATTTTCCAAAAAATATTTTGACGATAAATTTGCAAAAGAAAATTTAAAGGATTGTGCTTTTGAATTATATCCGCTAAAAGAAGTAAAAGATTACGAAATTTTAAAAGTAGCACATGAAGATTTGTGTGGGCTAGCGGTTACCATACCTTACAAAGAAACAGTAATACCATACCTGAGTAATATTAGTGCAGATGCAAAAGTAATAGGAGCTGTTAACTGTATCAAATTTTTTGGAAATAAAACAATGGGTTACAATACTGATGTGGTTGGATTTGAAAAATCTTTATTGCCATTATTGCAACCACATCATACCAAAGCACTGGTGCTTGGTACTGGTGGTGCATCTAAAGCAGTGCAGTATGTGTTTAAAAAAATGGGAATAGATTTTTTATTGGTTAGCAGAAATAAAGAAGACTATAATAACACCATTATTTATGATGAAATAGATGCACAAATAATGAATGCGTACAACCTAATTGTGAATTGTACACCACTTGGAATGACACCCAATGAAGATGCTATGCCTGCATTGCCATACCAATATATTACATCAAAACATTTACTGTACGATCTTATTTACAAGCCAGAAAAAACCAAATTTTTACAAGCAGGTGAGCAGCACGGAGCCAGCATAAAAAATGGTTTTGAAATGCTAATTATTCAGGCGGAGGAAAATTGGAAAATATGGAATATGGATAACATAGATTAAAAGGCAAAAATGGAAAAGCAATGGCACACAGACAACACGGATTAAACGGATTTAAAGGATAAGAAATAAAACACAGAACTGCAGGCCAGTGGCTGCTGGCACTAATGAAAAGGGTTAATGAGCTTTTTTGAGTAACTAAAATTATTTTTTTAATTTACCCTTAAATATCCGCTCGTATTGATTTATCCAATCTTGTACAGTCATTTTAGATGCGAGCTCACCTATTAATTTATATGGGATATCTTCCATTTTTTTGAAGCGCATGCAGCTTTTTCCCATGTCTAATTTTTTAGTAGATTGTTTTGCATATTCTGCCAAATACCAATCGAGTAATTTTTTATCGCCATAAACGCCCATGTGATATACTGCAATAAAGTTTTTTTGCGAAGCAATATTCATAAATGGTAAAGGAAGCTTTGGTGTACAATGATAGCCATCTGGATAAATGCTGTGTGGCACTACATAACCTATCATTCCATAGGACATACATTCTTGAAAACCCTTGGGTATGTTTTTCTTTATTTCTTTTCTAAGTTTGGTCATGGCATCTTTCCTATCATCGGGTAGAGATGCTATGTATTCATCTACTGTGTCGGCTTTAGATTGCATGGTTGTA
>JANMGS010000355.1:0-3760 GCA_031374745.1 Ferruginibacter sp.
GTGGTAGATTGTGGGGTATAAATCAGAAGCATACAATTTAATATTTTAGAGGTTTTTGTTTAGTATGCCTTATTCTGATAATCCTTACAACCTTTTCATCAAAATAAAAAGAAACCCTAATACCATATATTTCAAATGCCCTAAAATTACCTTTTGTATTCCCTATTTTGTATTTATCCCGTCTATAATATTCTGGATGCGTAATTGCGTATTTTACCTTTTTCAATACTTCAAAGGCAACCTTCTCTGCATGTTGAATTGAATCTTTTTCAATGAAATCAAGAATTTTTTCAAAACTTTTTGTAGCCCTCCTCGACCAGATTAGGTTTCTCATATCTTTTCATGATTATTGACTCTACTTCACTTTGAGTATAAAATTCGTCATTATCAATTTCTGCCATAGCCTCCTCCAATTCTTTATTGTATTCAGCAATATCTAAATCCTCATCTTTGGGAATCCTATTATACGTTTTAAAAAAAGCGAATACCGCAGCAACAATATCATCTGTGCTGTTGTCAATGTATTCATGCAATTTTTCCCTTATTTCAATTGTACCCATAAAAATAAATTTACGATTATTATTTAATTTTATTTCGCTCTTTCCACATTTCATTAAAAGTCTTCTTACTAAAATTCAAGTCGCTCCTATGCCTCGTCCAACCTTTAAAAATACCATTTACCACTTTATTCTTAAGCGGACCATTGCCCAAATTCATCATCCCACGATGCAAACTCGCAAATTTCCAAATTTTCCAAGCAGCTTTTTCGGCAAAACTTACCAACCCTTCCTCTACAGCTTCTTTTCTATTGTCCAACAACAATTCGTGTAAGTTTATTTTTACTGCACATACCTCGGTGCAATTACCACAAAGAGAAGATGCATGGCTCAGGTGTTTAAAATCTTCCATGCCCTGTAAGTTGGGCGTAATAACACTTCCAATGGGGCCGCTATAGGTTGTACCATAACTAAAACCGCCAATATTCTTATACACTGGGCAGGCATTCAAACAAGCCCCACAACGAATACAATATAGACTTTCTCTTTGTTTTGGGTTTTTTAAAATATTTGTACGGCCGTTATCAAGGAGTATCACGTACATATCTTCGGGGCCATCGTTTTCATTTGCTTGCCTAGGACCAGCAATAATACTGTTGTAAACGGTTATTTTTTGCCCCGTACCAAATGTACTGAGCAATGGCCAAAACAACCCTAGATCTGTAAACGATGGAATTACTTTTTCTATCCCCACAATAGCAATATGCGTTTTTGGGAATGCACAGCTCAACCTGCCATTACCTTCATTTTCTGTAACGGCAATTGCACCAATATCGCTTATGATAAAATTGGCACCAGTTACTCCTACTTCTGCGGCTACATATTTTTCTCTTAAAATTTCCCTCGCCTTTAGGGTAAGTTGCTGAGGTGTAAAATCGATGGGCGTGCCCAATTTTTCATGAAATAATTTCGCAACATCTTCTTTGCTCTTGTGCATGGCCGGTGTTACAATATGATAGGCTGTTTCGCCATCAAGTTGTTGTATGTATTCTCCCAAATCTGTCTCAATACTTTCTATCCCGTGTTTTTCTAGGTTATCATTTAAGTGAATTTCTTCTGTAACCATGCTCTTGCTCTTCACCAATGTTTTGCAATTCTTGGCTTCACATATTTTCAGAATTTCTGCCATTGCTTGTTCGGCCGTTTCTGCCCAAATAACTTTCCCACCTCGTTTGGTAAAATTCAATTCAAATTCTTCTAATTGCTGGTCCAATGTTTCAATGGCTCTCCATTTGGTATTTTTTGCCCGCTCCCTAGCCAGGTGTTCATCGGCAAATTGCTCTTTTCCCTTTGGCACTACTGCATTGTATCTGCCAATATTGAAATTAATTTTTTGCCTATGCGGCATATCCACGGCTTTTAGGCTACTTTTTTCTATAAATAATGCTGAATTGTCACTCATAATTAATAAAGCTAAACTATTTTTAAAATGATTTTTGTGTTTCAGTAATAACTTTTAAAAGGCTATTATAAATCAACATACGCAGAAACAAAGGTAATCTATTGCAACCAAAGATTATTTCATAAAATTAAAATCCACACCAGATAAATGATTGTGCATAGTTGTTTATGAGCACTTTATGATATTACTCTCCTCTTAATACTCTTTAGTTACAGAATAAATGTAACGGAAAATTTAATTTTAAAATTATCTTTAAGTTATCCTAATAATTACCCAATGGCTAAACTCAAACTTGATCTTCATCCAATATACAACAACAGCAATGCTATAGACAAAGCTCTACAACAAATTTTTGAAGAGGCTATCGATAAAAAAATTCGTGAAGTAGAAATAATAACAGGTAAGGGCAGTGGACAATTAAAAAGAAAGTGCAGCGTTTTTTACAACAGCCGCACATTAAAACACAATTTCATCGTATGGAAAACGATAGTAAGAATTTTGGTAGATTATTTGTTTATTTCAAATTTTAGTTTGTTATTTAATTACGCCCAATTCCTTCCCCACTTTTACAAAAGCTTCAATGGCTTTATCCAAATGCGCTTGCTCATGCGCTGCACTTAGCTGTACACGTATGCGAGCTTGCCCCTTTGCCACCACAGGAAAAAAGAAACCAATAACATAAATTCCTTCATCCAATAATTTGGCAGCAAAGTTTTGTGCAATCACTGCATCGTACAACATGATGGGCACTATTGGATGCTCACCAGGCTTAATATCAAAACCAGCTGCAGTCATTTTTTCTCTAAAATAAGTTGTATTGTATTCCAATCTATCTCTTAGCTCGGTTGTTTCTGTAAGCAAATCCAACACGGCAATAGAAGCGCCTACAATACTTGGTGCCAGGGTATTCGAGAAAAGATATGGCCTACTACGCTGGCGCAACATTTCTATAATTTCCTTCTTTCCACTCGTAAAACCGCCGCTTGCGCCACCCAATGCTTTACCCAGTGTACCAGTAATAATATCTATTTGGCCTACCACATTTCTATGCTCATGTGTTCCCCTTCCTGTTTTTCCTAAAAAGCCCGATGAGTGACATTCGTCTATCATCACAATGGCATCGTATTTATCTGCCAGTTCACAAATCTTGTCCAACTGTGCTATCGTACCATCCATGCTAAACGAGCCATCTGTTACAATAATACGGCTACGCAATCCTGCAGATTCTTTTAGTTTTTCTTCTAGGTCTTGCATATTGTTGTGCTCGTATCTGTACCGTTGTGCCTTACATAAGCGTACACCATCTATAATACTTGCATGATTTAATGAATCACTAATGATTGCATCTTGCTCATTAAACAATGGCTCAAACAAGCCGCCATTAGCATCAAATGCAGCAGCATATAAAATGGTATCTTCTGTACCCAAAAATGCAGAAAGCTTTTGTTCTAATTCTTTGTGTATATCCTGCGTGCCGCAAATAAAGCGCACGCTACTCATACCATACCCACGTTCATCTATGTATTTTTTGGCAGCTTCCAATACTTTTGGGTGTGCAGATAAACCAAGGTAATTGTTTGCACAAAAATTTAAAACTTGTTTTCCATTTACGGTTATTTCAGCCCCTTGCGGACTGCTAATTACTCTTTCGTTTTTAAACAAACCCGCTTCTTTTATTTCTTTTATTTCTTCCCCTATTCGTTGTGCAAATGCGTTGTTCATGTTGTACTCTTTTGTAAAATTATTTTGTTACGATTTCTTTATCCTATCAGCAAATATTTTTCTAGCTTCATGTTCTTCC
>JANMGS010000368.1:0-11476 GCA_031374745.1 Ferruginibacter sp.
AAGCCTCATTTGCTTCTTGACGAATGTCCGAAACTGTTAATGAATAAAAGCCATCATTGGACTTCTTAATATTTTTGCGTTCAAAAATTTGTTCGTGTCGTGTTTCGTAGTCCTTAAATTCAGTTCCCATCCATTTGTCCCACCACGTAAAATACAAAGCATAATTTCCGTTGAATAATTGGTGGTGCATATTGTGGTGGGTAGAGGCAGTTTTATATTTTAAAATGGGCAATTTCACCCAGCCTTTTGGATACGCTTCATAGCCCAAATGTCCTAAGACATTGTTCAACATATCAAAAACCTGCCAAGCTAATATCACCCCAAACTGCAGCGGCATTACAAAAGGTAATAAAAACGGCACCGCATTTTCAACGATTGCTTCGGAAGGGTGAAAAGCGAAGGCTGTCAGTGGTGAAGGGTCGGTACTTTCGTGGTGCACTCTATGGAAAAATTTGTAAAGGAGGGGGTGATGCATGGCTCTGTGAGACCAATAAAAAAAAGTATCATTGATAAAAAGAAACAACCCAAAACTAGCGAATGCCCATATCCAACCGTATTGGTTGATATCGAAATACAACAATGTAAAGCCTTTTGATTCTAAGTAAAGCAGCACTACGTCTATTAAGGCAAATACTATTAACGAACTGGCAGAATGTGTCAAATCATGTTGAAAATGATGGGTAGTTGCACTTTCTACTTCCTGAATACGGATAGGCTTCAATTTCTTTTTCAATATTATCCAAAAGATAACAAAAAAAGGAATGGCAAATACCGAGTAGGTAATGGCGTGTTCGATAAAAGCCTCTACAAAATGGCTAAAAATTTCTTGAATGTTCATGTTCTTGCAGTTTAAAATTTAAATATTGTACGCTGCAAAATTCTTAAGAATGACTTTTACTTTTTTTGATGCAAATCAAAATGTTATTTGTTATAGGTCAAAAAATGGCATCATGACTTTCCAGACCTGATTCGACTTAGTGTTTCTTGGGTGATATTGAGGTAAGATGCGATATGTCCTAAACTTACTCGATTGCTGATATTTGAAAATTGGACCAGAAGCTTTTCGTAACGTTGTTTGGCGGTTAGAAACTGGAGGTCTGCTATTCTATCTTCAATTTGCGAAACATAGTGTTTTTCTACTAACTTGATATACCAAAGGGCAAAGGAGTGATGCTTTTGTAGTAAATGTTGCATACTCTTGTAGTCAATAGCATACAATTCACTGTCTTCTATCAATTGTATGCTCTCATGTGATGGTAGTTGATTTACAAAACCGGGAGCATCAGTCACAATATCGTTATCAAGCGAAAACCAAACATTGCTTTCTTTTCCATCTTTGTCAGTTAAAAAATAGCGAACTGCCCCATGAACCAAAAACCAAAGGTATTCACAAGGTCGTCCTTGTTTCAATAAGATATAGTTTTTTGGATATTCCAAATGTTGGAAATGTGAGACAACTTCTTCCAAAATATCATTGGGAAGTGAATAAATGCTTTGAACGAAAGTTGTAATTTTTTTGTCCATATTATTTTAGAAATACAATATTTTTTTACATTACCTCAGAGAATATTTGTATAAGTGGAATAGAACAACTGTCCGCTTCATAAACTGAACTTTCCTTTCGGTATGCAGGGCTAAATTTAAAACTAAAAGCCGACCTAAACCAATAAAATCCTAGCACAATTCCATCCGCCATGTCCAAAGTTGCGACCTGCATACCGGCCTGCAAAAATGCACTGCCGTTGATTGTTTCAAGGTTATGCTTCCCTTGCATTGGTTTGAAATAGCTTGCAGCTTTTCTGGCGCAGGCTGTGCAGAAATTTTTTTATACTTCATTTTCTTATTCTTTTACATTGGCACAGTAAGCTAGCAGACAGACTGGGCATCAGTTCTGCCAGAGATATTTTTTAATTGAAAGTATGCTGCAATAGTTTTCATATAAGAGTTGGCTTACATACTTGCGCCAGTAGGATGTATAGCTTTTAGACCCAATGACTATTTGATATAACATCTTACCCTTTAATGCTTTTCTGTAATTTGATTTTTTTCCTATCTTTACAAAGAAGCAAATACTTGGTATAGAAGCGAAATATTTCACATTAAATAATTATTTATCATGCAACAAATATCTATTACTATACCGGACAAGCAAGTGTCTTTTATGATGGAACTTTTACAAAAATTTGATTTTGTAAAAATTGACACACCTACTTCTGATAAAGAGTCTACAATATCAGCAGAGCAAAAAGCATTGGTAGAAGTAGAACGGACTAAAGTTAAAAACAACCCTGATTACTTATTGGATTGGGATGCTGTAAAAGATACTTTAATAGTAGATTGATGCCCTATAAAATTAAAATAACTCCTACCGCTTTTAATGATTTACAAAAGGCTATTGAATACTACAATAGCGAACAAAAAGGCTTAGGTAAAAAGTTTCATGCTTCTGTTAAAACAATGTTCGCACAACTTATAAAAGTTCCAGCATCTGGTTCTTTTATGTACGATACAGTACGCTATAGGGTGATGCATAAATACCCATACATCATACTCTACGAACTATCTGACAATAACATTAATATCTATCGTATTTTTAATACTTCCCAAGAACCTTTTTGGGTATAAAATAACCGCCATACTTTTTAAAATGCAGAGGATTCCTCTCTGATGATTTTTATTGCTCTCTTGTAGCTTGCCCCACAGAAACCCCATCACAGCTTGCTCTGCTGCATTTCTGCGGTAGGTTGCGAAGCTTCCCATTCCAGCGTTCGATAATCGTAGAGTAGCTGCCGTGGTTAGTATGCAGCGCAAGCAGAGAAGCCAAGCGTACCAACAACTCGTGTAGCGTTCTTGCCTCGATTTACTACTTTTCTCTATCATTTTACATAACATTTATTTTTGCCCAAGCGCCTTTTAATTTTTCATGCAGAAGATTGTTTTTCATAAAAAAATTTTCTTTTCTATTATAAATATTTTATATTTGATTTGAGCTGGTTTTTAGGCGCATCCGAATTGCATGGATTGGTTTAATAGAAATGTGGCTCCTTGCCCAGTGGATAGATTGTTGCCCCCGCTTTTTTATACAATATTGAAATGAATATTGGATTTCTTTAATGGAAACTAGCTGAATTGTTTTTTTGATTTTAGTATGTAAGATTGGGAGCGTTGAGATGTTATGTTTCTTGAAATTTGTTAAACCCTGTATCATTTTAAAAACTAAAAATTACGAAAAGAATTTATTATGGTGGAAATATTATTATCATACCATAATACAACGTTTTAGAAATTAACCTTTTAATTTTTTTAAAGAACCAACATGGATAATCAAGAAAAAAAATTCTCGATAATAGATGAAGCAAAAATATATTTGCGAGGCGAAAGTTATGATACAAAAAAAGTTGTGGACCTCTATACGAAATTGGAAGACAGCAGCCAGTTTGGTTATGCGGCCGAAGTTATATTGAAATACCTTGAAGGGCTTAAAGAAAATGGTACAGAATTGACAGATGGTAATTATCATTCATTGGTAAAAAATATATACAAGGATACTTCTTTGTCTTCTTATTTCAAATATGACAAAGCCCTCAATATTCTTAAGTCTGAATGTGGTTTGGAGAAATCGGAAAGCTGCGAAACACTTGGCTTGGCAGGCGCTATTTATAAGTACAAATGGAAGTTTGATCATCAAATACACAACCTATACAAATCTGCCGCATTTTATAAAAGGGGATATAAACTTTGGGAATCAAGTCTGGCAATACAACAAGACACAGATTTTGGCTATACCGCCATTAATTATGCCTTCATTTCCGAACTAATTGTGACCCAGTTTTTAGAGCAGTTTGCGACCTCCGATGCCATAAGCGAAGAGCAAATTACCAGATTTAATTTTGCACAAAAGGTAAGGAGAAAAATAGCGGAAACATATATAAAGGATGTAAATGCGGATTTACCAGTTCCAAAAATTCCTATAAAAGATGATTGGCAATTTGCCACCATGGCAGAAGCTTTTTTTGGGCTAAGAAAATATAAACAAGCATTGTATTTTATAAAAGAATATGTAAAGGCGCAAAAACTTATTTGGAAGGTAAAATCTTTTTCGCAACAGTTGAATCTACTCGCCAATTTCCAAAAATTAGAAAAAAGTTATTCCGTAAACAATGGGGATTGTTTCATAGAAAAAGAAATAATTGATTTCGAACTGCAGCAATGCTTATTGGCTCTAGACGGTAAAGAGGTAGTGGCGGCTGTAAATAGAGAGTCAGTAGCTGAGGATGGGAAATTGATGGATGTGATAGAGACTTATACCGAAAAGAGGGCACAAAAAAAAGGTTTGGCTTTATCTGGCGGAGGTTTTAGGGCTGCTTTGTTTCAAATTGGCATTTTGGCTGCATTGGCAGAAAGCGATGAGTTAAGGGATGTGGAAGTAATTTCCTGTGTTTCGGGTGGGTCTATAATTGGGGCATATTATTATTTGCATTTAAAAAAGCTGTTAGAAGAAAAGGAAGATAGTGCGATTGATAAAACCGATTATATTAAAATTGTAAAAGAAATTGAAATAGATTTTTTGCAGGCAGTACAATCAAATCTGCGCATGCAAATTTTTACGAATATTTTAGAAAACCTACAAATGATTTTTAGTAAAAAATATTCCAGATCTTATCGTTTGGGTGCTTTATACCAACAACGATTTTATTTACCACTTTTTAACAAGGGAAAGGAAACAGCAGATAAAAGGGATACCCTTTTTATGAGTGATTTAATGATAAAGCCAAAAAATGCACCCAATTTTAGCCTAGGCCTTCACAATTGGAAACGCACCAATAAAGTACCTCAACTAATATTAAATGCTACTTGTTTAAATACAGGGCACAACTGGCAATTTACCGCCTCGTGGATGGGTGAGCCGCCTACTTATTTATCTAAAAGTTTTGATGTAAAGAAAAGGTTGAGGCGCATGTATTACAAGGATGCGCCAGATGGATATAAAGATTTTCCTATTGGCAATGCCGTAGCGGCTTCCTCCTGCGTGCCGGTTATGTTTGAGCCGCTGGTATTAAAAAATTTATATCCAGATATAGAAGTAGAATTGGTAGATGGCGGTGTACACGATAACCAAGGCATAGCATCCATTTTGGAGCAAGAGTGCGATTGTATTTATATATGCGATGGTAGCGCACAATTACCAGATGATGCAAAAACAACAGGAAACGAACTGTCGTTGTTTTTTAGAGTGGACAATGTAGTGCAAGAACGAGTGAGGGAAACGCAATTACTCGATTTGAAAGCAAGAAAATATGCCTCCATCATACAAGATTTAAAAATTATGCACCTCAAAAAGGAACTTACACAAGAGCCGTTGAGTTGGATAAATTGTGATGATGAGCCTAGAGCAATTTTGCAACATCAAATAAAAAAGAACGACGAATTGTTGGAGTTTGGCGTTATGAAAAATGTACAAAAATTATTGAGCGAAGTAAGAACTGATTTAGATTCTTTTAACGACATGGAAGCATACGCATTGATGTATAGCGGGTACAGACAAACCATGACTGCATTCGAAGAAGACATAAGCAAGCATGACAATAATTGGAATTTTTTGCAACTGCATGATTATTGTACAAAACCCGATAAACAAAAAAAGTTGATAGACCAGTTGACCATCAGTTCATTTGTTCCATTTAAATTGGTAAGGAAATTCAAAGCTTTTCAATGGGTATTGTATGCTCTCGGTTTAGTTGCCGTAGGCTTTGCTACCAGATATGTTATTGTAAATTGGAATACCAATATTACGTTTAAATATGGTGCGGTAGCTTTTGTAGTACTCACATTTATTCTCGGCTTTTTCTCTAAGTTTTTGGTGAAGTTGTTAGATGTAAATGGGTATATAAAGAAGCTGCTTTTGTTAATTGCACTGGCTACTGTTGGTTGGCTGGTATTTAATGCATACATCTATTTATTCAATCCTTGGTATAATAAGCTTGGCCGTTTGAAGAAGGATGTAGATAAGAAATAAATTGATTAAAGGTAACTTAGTCGTTTAGTAATTAGTACGGTTTTTGGCTAAAATGCACGATTTTAGAAGGTTTAGAAGTTTAGTTTGCTTACTAAATTGCAAACTATTAATAAGTAAATTTTAAATTTTGATTATGAAAGTATTTGTTGGTTTTGGATATAATGACAATGATAAGTGGATAGCCAATCTGATTATTCCTTTTATAAAAGAATTGGGCTGTGTAGTGCATACCGGTGAAGATATTCAAGGAGATGTTCTTTCTGCAGCAGTGGTTTCAAAGATTGAAGAATCTGATGCCTGCATTGGATTTTTAACAAAGAGAGACAAAAAAGATGATGGAACTTATACCACGCACAAATGGGTAATAGAAGAATTAACGGTAGCCTTAACAAAGAAAATTCCCATTTTTGAAATTAGGGAAAAAGGGGTGGATGCGCAAAAAGGGATAACAGGGGATAGGCAGTGGTACGAGTTTGAAGATAAAGCAGCACTAATGTTAGAAATTCTTAAATTCTTAAACAAGGAAAAAGCAAAGTTCTCCTATAAGACATTTATGCTGGTGCCCAACGAATTTGTTGCAGAAATTAGACCGCTATTGAAGAGTAAGGATACCATATGCAAGTACAGGTTTTTGTATCAAGCAAAATTTTATGAGCCCGAAGAGGCCAAGCTTGAAAGATTGGGGCAAGGGCTTGGTATCATTGTAAAAAAAATACCTTCAGAAGAAGCACAGATTGAAATTACGGTGGAGAGTGCGAATAACTTTATTTGGACCTCGGGCTTTGTTTCTGTAGGATTAATTAATGTTCAACTTCAAAAAGATTAAATATCATGCAAATATTATCAGCTAAGCAACACAAAAGGGATGGCAATTACAAAGTAGTTCAATCTTCCAAATATGAGGGAGATGATTGGTGGAGCTGGAGTGTGTGGGTAGATGCTACAGAGAAAGACCTTGACAAAATAGAAAATGTTATTTATAATTTACACTTCACTTTCAACGATCCTGTAAGAATTATTAAAACAAGGAAAAATAAGTTTAGATTAGATTCATCTGGTTGGGGCACTTTTGTAATTTATGTAAGAATAAATTTTAAAGATGAAACCGTGATAGACCTTGAGCATAATTTAGAATTGTTTTATGACGATGGAGAACCAAGTCCTCAATAATTATATTTCAATCATTTTAAAAGTAAGCCTTATGGAAACACAAGAATATATTTTACAAAGGGTAGATAACCAAATAAATTGGTACAACAGTAACAGCAAATTCAACCGATATTGTTATATAACTACCAAGGTAATTCTTACAGTAATAGCTGCAATTATACCTGCATTAACCGCTTATATGGACAACAGCACTTTTGTAAAAATAACTATAGGTGTACTTTCTGTTTTTACTGCTATTTTGGCCAATGTATCTGGCATATTTAATTTTAAAGATAATTGGGCTCAATATAGAAATATGTGTGAATTGTTGCTCAGCGAAAAATTTCTTTTTATCACAGGGGCAGGTAAGTATGATAAAGAAGATACAAAAGAGAAACTTTTTGTAGATACGATTGAAAGTTATTTGCAAGATGAAAATAAAAAATGGGCTCAGAAATTGAACTCAGTAAAAAACTCGGAACAGAAGTAAAGGCGTTGATGTTTCCTACACAATAGTTTTTAAGGAGTACGAATTATGAAATATTCTTCGATTATTTTAATTTAGCTAAAGTAAAAATATAAATGTCTGCACCAATAAATAAAAGTAGAAACCTGGCTTTAGAGCTAATAGAAATCAATTATTCTACCAAAGAACCTGTTTTAGATTTAGGCAATTGCGGTTTAACGGATGAGTCAGTTACAATTTTAGAAAACCTATCTGGTTTTACCCATTTAAAAATAATTAACCTAGGTACTTATTATTATTTAAATGGAGAATCTTTACAAAGTAACAATGAAGGAGAAAGAAATCAATTTACAAGAGTTCCACCAGTATTACCTGCAACTATTACAGAGCTTTATTTGAATAATCTAGGGTTAGAAGATATAACTGGCATTAATCACTATACCTTGTTAACAGCCATAGATGCGTACGGAAATAAGTTACAAAATCTATCTCATGTTATATTGAATGAAAATCTTATTTCTTTAGGCTTGAGCGGAAATCAACTCACTGACGAAAATTGTTTGACGGAATTGGTTAAATTCCCCAATTTAAAGGAATTGTATCTGGGGCTAAATAACCTGAGCGATGAATGTATAGAGGTATTGCCTCTTCTAACCAAGTTAAAAGAACTTCATTTATATAACAACAATTTAAAAATGAATGTAAATTCTTTTACACTAAATACGCTAAAAGAACTCTATATCCAAAGTAATAAAATTACCGAAAATGCTTTTTCATTTTTTGTTAATCATATTGGAATAGATGTATTAAATATTAAAACAAACCCTATAACTAAACTTCTCGATAAGAAACTTATTACATCAAAACGTGCTGTTGCTATAAGGGCTGCTTTCAATAAAGTGTCTTTGCCCTTTCAATTAATTAATGAATCTATTCAAAAAAAAGAGACTTTCTTAGATTTAGGTAACTGCGGTTTAAATGATGCGTCATCAGAATTATCCTTTCTAAAAAGTTGTACCAATTTAGAAAAGCTTAGTCTTGGAATAAATTACTATAATAACGAAGATGTAGAAATATTAACAGAAAATACTTTGGGTAAAAACTTTTTTACAAGGATTCCCAAAGATTTACCTACCACAATCTCCGAACTACAAATCAGAGACTCTGCAATTGAGGAAATCTCAAATATTAGTCATCTTGAAAATTTATGGTTGTTGGATTTATCTTTTAATAGGATAAAGCAGATAACCAACATTAGTATGTTGAAAAAATTAAATGAACTTTCGTTGCATGATAATAAAATTTCTAAAATAAAGTCAGTGAAATTTTCACCTCATTTAAAAATTTTGCATATTAGCGAAAATGAGCTTGATACGCTCGATGGAATTGAAAGTTGTAATAATTTAGAACAATTAATTGTTTACGGCAATAATATTGAACAGGTAGCCCCGTTGTTAAATTTGGAAAACTTAAGAACGATCAACTTAAATGGGAACCCAATCATTGATTGTCCTTCAGATATTTGGACAACATCGGATATTAACCAGATTAAGGCATATTTTAAAGAAAAAGGCCAGAATGTTGAGACACATAAAAATACAGTATCTAAAAATGCACATAATAATAATGAAGAAATAAATAAGGATACGGATATATCCAATGATTTTAATGATGTTAAACTTATTATACTTGGAAATAGCAACGCAGGCAAAACCAATCTTGTACACTTTTTAAAAAATGGCACTTTTCTAAAAGAAAGAAACTCGACCCATGGCTTAGAAGTTAAACGGTGGCGGCCAGATATAAATAGATTTCCTCAATTAAAAAATGTAGAAGTAAGTATTTGGGACTTTGGTGGCCAAGAGTATTATCATGACGCCTATAAACTTTTTTTAGGAACAGATGCAGTGCATGTAATTGTATGGGAAATTGACAGCGATAAGAACTTTAGCAAAGAAGAGCTGTTGAGAGATAGTGAACCGCCCGTTAAAATAGATTTTTTTGAAAAAAAATATTGGCTAGATACATTGAAGTACTTAAAAGGTTTTGATAAAAATTCACCGGTATTGTTGCTTCAAAATAAAGTAGATGATGATGTAAATAAAAAAAGAATTTCCCAAGAGTTGCATGATGAATACGGTATTACGGAATCTTTTCACATAAGCTTAAAAAATGGCTGCGATATAAACAACAAAGCAGCTAGTAAAAGCCTTGATAATTTTTCCAATTTTTTAGCAGATTGCCTATTGCAGGTCATAGCCAATAAGGCGCAACAGTCAAGTGATTTTAAAAAAGTAAGAACAGAGGTTTTAAAATTGCATGAAGGAATGGATTCTATTTTTTCCGGAATTGCAAAAGATAAGACACATATCTTAAGAAAGGACTTTCTTGAGACTTGCACGAGTTGGGATGGCATTTCTGCAACTGATTATACTTATTATCCTAATTGGTTGAGTGCAGGTGGTTGTTTGGTTTATTTTGATAAAAATGAAAAACTTAAAGAGCATATTTTTCTTAACCCTAAAAAACTTTCCGCCGATATTTATAAAATCTTAAACACCGAGGTATTGTTTAATAGGGGAGAGTTATCAATAGACAGCTTAAAAAATAAAACAGGGAAAGAGGAACAAGATGATGAAATTCTTTTGGAAGCAATGAAAAATCTCGAGCTTATTTATGATCATCCTTTAAAACCAGCAACTCATTATTTAGTACCACAATATTTGCCGGAAGAACATCCCATTGAAGATTTATTTAAAATTGCATCGTCCAATGCTTGGCAAGATTCATACTGGATAAGGGTACCTATTTTTTTCTATAAAAAATTAATGCACTATTTGTTGATGCATTTTATTGGAGAGAAAGATACATTGAAATACTTTTGGAAAAACGGCATAATATTAATTAAAGCTGGGAAGAAACTTTTGGTGAAAGGATTGTATCCTTTAAATTCTAATGAGGGTGTTATACAAGTAAGTGTGGAAGATGGTAATGCCATGCTTCAAAAAGAAATTTTTGCACTTATTTTGAAATACAGACCAAATAAGTTTGATGCTAATAATAAAACGGAGAATATAAAAGCGATTATGGAACAGAAGCGTCAAGACGAAATTGCATTTTCGACTAAGTTGGAAGTTTCTTTAAATAACATACATTTTACTGCTTATGATGAATTGCTGGCATTGTCAACTAAAAAAATGGATGATGTAAACAATCTTTTAATAAAGTTTAAGCATTTATTGCCATTTACAGTAGATGGTGCAGAACCTAAAAAGATATTTGTTTCCTACTCACACAATAATACCGTTTGGCTTGGCAAAATAAAAAGCCATTTATCTGGTTTAAGAAGAAAAAATTTAATAAAGGATTGGACAGACCAGGAAATTTTAGCTGGCGAAAAATGGGATGAAAAGATTATTGAGCAGCTAAAAAAAGCAGACATCGTTATTTTACTTTTGTCCGCAGATTTTATAGCTTCAGATTATATTTGGGAAGTAGAGCTCAAAAAAGTATTGGACACAAGAAAAACGATTATCCCTATTTATATTGAAAGTTGTGATTTAGCGGCTATCCCAAATTTTAATGGCGTGGACGATAAAATTTCTAATTTTGAAATAATACCAAAAGATGAGGATGGAAAATTGAGACCTATTAACCTTTGGCAAAATGAAGCCCAAGCATTGGCTAAAGTGGCTAGTAGGATTAGGGAAGTAGTGGAGAAAAGTATTGGTGAGCGGTCTTAGTATCGTAGGAGTAATTTTTTATTTTACTTCTAATACTTTATTTCCTACAATTGCATACACAACATTCTTCTTCTTTTTTTCAATGATAAAATTACCCGTAAG
>JANMGS010000402.1:0-6711 GCA_031374745.1 Ferruginibacter sp.
GCTTCTTCCATCAGAAGCAGCAGATGAAGCAATTGTAAAAAAATACATTGCTTCATCTGCTCAAAAAAAATTATCTACTGTCAATGGTTTTCAAACAGTAAAGAAATCAATTGATGCAAGGGGTAAAGATATTTTCATAAATCTTACGGTTAATGCATTTATAGACGAACCAGTTCAGCCCCTTGATTTTGACAATTTTCAATTTAGAGAAGTAAAAAATGCTTCCCATCAAGTAATTATTATAGGCGCAGGTCCAGCTGGAATATTTGCTGCACTCATGTTATTAGAAAAAGGGATAAAGCCTATAATGCTGGAACGTGGAAAGGGTGTAAGGGCAAGAAGGAGGGACTTAGCTGTGCTCAATAAAGAGGGTATCGTAAACCCCGAAAGCAATTATTGTTTTGGAGAGGGTGGGGCAGGAACTTATAGCGATGGTAAGCTTTATACTAGAAGCAATAAAAGGGGCGATATAGATCGAATTATAAAACTTTTTATACACTTTGGGGCTTCAGAAAACATAGCTTCGGATGCCCACCCGCATATTGGCACCAACAAGCTACCACAAATTATTATGGCTATGCACCAAAAAATAATCGATTGTGGTGGTGAAGTAAAGTTTGAAAAAAAAGTGGTTGATTTTATCATTGAAAAGGAAAAAATTAAAGCAGTAAAAACGGCTGATGGGGATACTATTTCTGGTGATGCATATATTCTAGCTACTGGCCACTCTGCAAGAGATATTTTTGAATTATTAAATGAAAAAAAAATACAGATAGAGCCTAAGCCCTTTGCTATGGGAGTTCGCATAGAGCATCCACAAGCATTGATAGATCGTATTCAATATCATTGCGCATTAGAAAGAGATATTAACTTGCCGCCGGCGGCTTATGCATTGGTGCAACAAGTAAATGAAAGAGGTGTTTTTTCGTTTTGCATGTGCCCTGGTGGTGTTATTGCACCGGCGGCTACAAGCCCGGGGGAACTGGTGGTTAATGGTTGGAGCCCTTCAAAAAGAAACAACCCTTATGCAAATAGCGGTATGGTAGTACAAACAACGTTGCAAGATGCCATAAGCATAATGAAACCACTCGGAGTTAATGAAAGTGATCCACTGATTTTTATGAAATTTCAGCAATTATTTGAACAAAATACTTTTGAAGCTGGCGGTGGAAATTTTGCTGCACCAGCTCAACGAATGCAAGATTTTGTAGAAGATAGACTTTCTACAACACTTCCTTCAAATTCATATCTACCCGGATTAACATCAGCTAAACTATCAAATGTTCTACCGTCTTTTATTAATGAAGCCTTAAAAGAAGGGTTTAAGTCTTTTGGTAAAAAAATGCCAGCTCGAAATGGACAAAGTGGATATTATACAAATGAAGCTGTAGTAGTGGCAGTAGAAAGTAGAACATCTAGTCCTGTTCGTATAATACGTAATTCAGATAATTTACAACATCCTCAACTATCGAATTTATACCCGTGTGGCGAAGGTGCTGGGTATGCCGGTGGCATAGTAAGTGCTGCAATGGATGGAGAAAGGGTTGTAAAAGAAATTGCAAATAAAATATTGAGATAGCACTATCGTTTCCAATTACTACAAAAGCCAAACAATTATTTCTTTAAATATTATTAATTACGTTATTGTCTTCTGCAATATTATTTTTAGGTTCTGCTAGCTTTTCTTTAATGGCTTCACTTGCAAGATTGTTTATGAATCTATAAATAAGGCCTGATAAAAATAGCAAAGTAGATAGAATACAACCTAAAATGAAACCTACAATAACATAGATAATTTTCGAAGGCTTTCCAATTACAAATGGCGGATCTGGCTTATCCAGTATTTCTATAATAGGTGTTACTTTTTGTTTTCTCCAAAGTGCTTCTTCTCTATTGGAAGCTGCCCCATTTCTTTGGGCTAGTACTTGTATTTTATCTGTTTGCAAATTTTCTTGGGGAATAACATATTCTAATTTATTGGGCCTAACAAACAATGTTGTATTATTTTGTTTGATGATACTTTTATCGTATTTATTTAGCACCTTGTCTAATGAGTCTACTTTCTTTTCTGTGAAGTCGAAATCAAATTGAGCTTTTTTTACTTTTAGTTCTGTGTAAAATCGTGAAATTTTATCAATCAAAACATAACTTATAGGCGTTACTAGTTTTTCATTTGTACTCGTGTAAGTTATTTCTAATAGATTGTTTTTATTAAATTTAACCGAATAAAGATTTTTTAATAATAATGCTCCTTCCTTTATAAGAGCAGAGTCGGTAGCAGGTTTTACAAGCTTAGGGGCGTAAAACTTTTTGTGTAAATTGTATTCATCATATAGCAAATCGGCAATATACTTATTATTAAATTCTGGAAGTCTTTCACCAACAACTGCTTCTCTGGTTTTCTTGCTTCTTCCAACTTCTTCTATATTTATATTTGCTTCTTCTGTAAGACTTTTTGTGCCACCCCCTCCTCCTAAAAGCTCACTAAATTTTGATGTTGCAGAATTTTTATCTGGGCCAGATGTAAGTGGAAATACCGAGGATATTGCAGTATATGTCGTGGCAATCTTTTTTGAATAAAAATAAAGTAAAGCAGCAAAAACTACCCCACACAATAATATTAAGAATTTAAATTTCCTTAATTTTTCTATTGTCTTTTTTATGAATATTTGGCTAGTCAAACTGTTCTTAGTTTAAATACTTTAATAATAAGGCTGTAACAAAAATAGGTACAAGCGCTGTTACGGTTGATTTTGCAACATCAGTCAATTCTTGGCCTTGTGGTCTAAGTGGTACTGTAACAATAGAACCTTGTTCTACAGGTGGGTAGAAGTGAAAGAATAAAAAATTCTTGGTCCTTCTACTTTTTCCATTTGCGTAAGTAACGTAAATCCGACTTCTCCATGGTTTAATTCCTAAGCCGCCAGATTTGTCCAGATAATAGCGAACATTGGTATGCTCCTTGTCAAATGAAATTTTAAGAGGAGATTGTACCACCCCCCGTACTGTTACAAATGGATTTATTTCAGGGATAAAGATGACATCGTTTGCTTGTAATATGATGTCAAATTTGGAATTTTTATTTTTCAAGGCTTTATATAAATCAATACTTACCGGCTCATCCAAATAGTTTTCACTGGTTATAATATTCCCTAAACTATCTGTCATAGTTTTAGGGATTACTTTTTCCCTAAAGTTTCCTGTATTTCTTCGAAATAACACAGCCCCCGATAAATCTGCATTCTCTTTAAATCCGCCAGCACGAGCTATAAAAGATGATATTTTTTCGTACTTATCTAATCTTGGGTATAACCCGGGATATTTTACAAGCCCTTTCATCTCTATATTTTGCTGTAATTCAAATGTTGGGTTTGTTCTTACAAATACTTGGTCGTAGGGTCTTAATATGACTTTTGCTGATACAGAATCTAATTCTAAATTGGAAGGTATACTGTAGCTTAAAACGGTTGTTCTTGTTGGCTTTAAACCTTGTTTTGCTGAATCGATGTCAACAATACTCGATATTTCCAGTCTTCCAAATTCGGCAGATTGTTTGATACCGCCAGAAAGATAGATTAGGTCTTGTAAAGTCATTCCACCGTATTTACGAAGTCTTTGTTGTTTACGTACTTCCCCAAAAATTTCTACGAATGCTTCATCTGAAAATTCATAATTTCCAAAAAGTTGTACAATGTCATTTGCAAATAATTCGACATTGTTATTGCTATTTAATTGGTTGTTGTTAATATCAGTAAGATCTACTTCTAGCTTGTCTGGTTGTAAATTGGAAGAATCTCCAGCACCACGAAAAATATAAGCTCTTTGCAAATAAGTGTTTTTTGTAACACCACCTGCCCTGTTTATAAGGTCATATAAGCGATCTCCTTGTCTGAATTCATACAAATCCGGGTATTTAATTTCGCCCCTTATTTCTACCTTATTCATAAGGCCCGAACGAATAAGATCGGCTTTCACAATATCTCCGTCTTGTAATAAAGCATCTTGGTCATTTAGTTTTAATATGGCATTTGCATTTATATTTCTAATGGTCTGACCTTCATTTTCGCTTCCAAGAATCTTTAGGGAAGATGCAAGTGCATCTGAATTTAAACCCCCACTGAATTTAAGCAACGCTTTTACCCCTTCTTCCTTTCTTAGTTGATAAAACATGGGTCTCTTAAACTGTCCAGTTGCTAATACTTTCTTTTCATAAAATGGCACAATAATAAAATCGTTGTTCTGTAGGTAAGAGCGCCTACCCATTTCGCCTGTTTGTAGATATTTATAAACATCTAACTCCTCAATAACTCTCCCGTTTCTTTTTATTAAAATATTTCTAAGGTTACCATTATTAGTTATCCCCCCAGCTTTTGCTATTACAGTAAAGGCATTACTAAATGCAGAAACAGTAATAATACCCGGATTGTTTACTTCATTTACCACATTTATGTTTATAGTGCGGGGTTGCCCAAGACTGATATCAATTTTAGTACCCTCTGGGGTAACTGCAGCGAATTTGGCGTATAATATTCTTCTTACATTTTCAAATGTTAGACCACCTACATAAATTTTTCCCATTTCTTTCGGAAAAATAGCGCCATCTCTTCCTACTATGTACTGCTGTTGAAATTCTGCACCTTCATATAAAGAAACAATAATATGATCTCCTACACCAATTGGATAATCAAGTGGTGGGGTAGACAGTTCTGAAAGATCGGCATCAGCAGCCATGGAAAAAACATTAGCACCATAAGTATTTCTGGGCCCTCTTGTATTACCATAATTAACATTATCTGTAAGACTATCTTTTACTATTTTATCATTTTTGTAAAATTTGTCATTCAAGTCATCGCCAGTACCTTCATCTTTTAATCTTTCTTGCAGTTGTTCCTTGGTCATTTTTGTAGGCAATGTAGGAGTAGCAGAAGGAAAACCGGGGATATTTGGAATACCAGTACCCGTTGGTGGGGGCTGACAATAACCAAAAAATGAATTAAGTATAATAAAACTAATTGCTAATATACGGGTTAAAATTTGTAGAGATCCTCTATGCATTTCTGTAAGGATTGATTTAGAATTTTTTTTAATTTGCAAATATACTGTTATTTGCGGTAGCTGTCGCACAAACTGTTATACTCCGCCCATAGCTCATTTACAATGTCAGGAGCCGGAATTATTTGTTTTATTAAGCTACTCACTTGTCCTATCTCTAACTCACCTTCCATTAAATCTCCTTCAAACATGCCTTTTTTTGCTCTGGCACGTCCCAGTAATGTTTCTAATTCTTCTCTGCTAGCACCATTATCTTCTGCTAATTTTACTTTATGGTAAAATTCATTTTTTAATAAACGAACAGGGGTAAGTGCTTTTAAAGAAAGCTGTGTATCTCCTTCTGCAGTGGCAATAATGGCATTTTTAAAATTTGCGTGGCAAGAAGCCTCGTTACTAGCTACAAAACGACTACCCACTTGTACAGCATCTGCACCCAATGCCATAGCAGCAAACATTTGTCTGCCGGTAGCTATACCGCCTGCAGCTATAACTGGTATGGTTACCTTTTCTTTTACGGCAGGTATTAGTATAAAGCTGGTCGTTTCTTCTCTTCCATTGTGGCCGCCAGCTTCAAACCCTTCTGCAACAACAGCATCGCAACCTGCAGCTTGTGCTTTTTGTGCAAATTTGCTGCTACTTACAACATGCACTACTGTTATACCTTCTTTTTTTAAGATTTCGGTAAATGTTTTTGGATTACCGGCACTGCTAAATACAATGGGCACTTTTTCGTCGATAATAGTTTGTATATGCTTATCTATAGATGGATATAACAACGGAACATTAACAGCAAAAGGTTTATTGGTTGCATTTTTGCATTTTTGTATATGTTCTTTTAACACTTCTGGGTACATGCTACCACTTCCAATTATTCCTAGCCCTCCCGCATTGCTTACTGCACTAGCTAGCCGCCACCCGCTTGTCCATATCATTCCTGCTTGAATAATTGGTTTTTCTATGCCAAATAACTTGGTTATTTCATTTGAGAAAGGATTCATAAAAATGCATATTTTATCTAGCACTTCCACCTAAATCGATGGCGGTATTGTCACCTATATTTAAACTTCTGCTTTCACCCTTTACCTCAGCATCACTGCCTATAAGAGAGTTGGTTAATACTATTTCGAAAAGATTTGAATAAGCTCCTATGATAGAGTCTTTTATAAGTGCATTGCTGATGGTACTATTTTCACCAATGGCTACATTGGGACCAATAACAGAGTTTTTTATTATACAACCATTGCCTATACTTACTGGTGGAATAATGATGGTATTGTTTTGAATACAAGTGGCTGCCAAACTATTTCCAAATTTCTGAAGCAAAATTGCATTTGATGCAATTAAAGATTCTTTTTGCCCGCAATCGAACCAATTATCTACTTTTAAAGAGTGAAATATTGCACCATTTTGTATCATGCATTGCAATGCGTCGGTAAGGTTATAATCATCATAACTTCGTTCTTTACTATCTTGGATTTTATATAAGCATTCAAATAAGATTTGGGTTTCTATAATTTTGTAAATACCCACTAAGGCCATATTGCTTTTGGGGATAGACGGTTTTTCTACAACCCTGGTTATTATCCCTTCTTCGTCAATTTCTGCTACCCCAAAATTGCGGGGATCATCTACTTTTTTTACTGCCAAAATAGAATGAGG
>JANMGS010000411.1:0-1971 GCA_031374745.1 Ferruginibacter sp.
TTGTTTACAGAATTTTATTGGGGTAAAAAAGCAGGGGAAACTTATTTGCAAGGAATACAAAAGAATATTGAAAATGACATCCCTATTATTGGACCTTATGGCGTAAACAAAGAAGGCAGTGGTGATATGTATTACAAAGGATCAAACATGATTCATTTAATAAGACAACTGACAGACAACGACGAAAAATTCCGGAAGTTATTGCTTAGCATAAACAAAGAATTTTATCATAAAACGGTTACAACACGTGAAATGGAAAATTATATTTCACATTTTTTAAAACTAGACCTCGCTGGTATTTTTGATCAATATTTACGTACCACTAAAGTTCCATTACTTGAATATAAGACTTCAAAAAAGTATGTTTCTTTTAGATGGACAAACGTAGTTGAGGGTATTAAATTACCAATTAAAGTATCATTTGGAGAACCAGAAGGAAAAGAGCAATGGATAAAACCAACGACCAAATGGAAGAAAACCAAACTAAAAAAATGGTATGATGGAAAAACTTTTGAAATAAATAAAAATTTTTATGTTAAAAGCACACTTATAACAGATTAACGTACTTTTAAAAACGACATGAATCAAAAGATTGCTCATATTGCTTTATTGGTAAAAGATTATGATGAAACCATTGAATTTTATACGAAGAAATTACATTTCATTGTTGTAGAAGACAGTATTTTAACCGAAACTAAACGATGGGTGATAATTGCTCCAAAAGGTTCCTCAGGATGTTCAATTTTATTAGCTAAAGCTGCCAATGAAACGCAAGAAAAATTTATTGGCAACCAATCTGGTGGTAGGGTTTTTCTTTTCTTATATACAGATAATTTCGAAAGGGATTATCAAAATTTATTAACAGAAAACGTTAAAATAATTAGAACGCCTGTAACAGAGGCTTGGGGTAAGGTAGCCGTTTTTGCAGATCTATATGGTAACTTATGGGATTTGATAGAACCAATTAACCAATAAGGGACTGTCATATTTTAAAGATTGCTAAGAACTATAATCAATGTACCTTCGTACGTTAGATTTAACTACTTATTATCCAAATATGCCTATTCTTATTTTTTTTCTCTCTCATTGGTTCCTTACATTATTTTGTCAAACATTTTTTCTTCATCGTTATGCCTCTCACAAGATGTTTACGATGAATAAATTTTGGGAAAGGTTTTTTTATGGCCTTACTGTAATTGTACAAGGGTCTTCTTTTTTAAACCCCCGTGCATATGCCATCTTACACAAAATGCATCATGCATATAGCGATACGGAACAAGACCCGCATTCGCCCCACTTCTTTAAAGATGTGTGGCAAATGACGATGCATACAAAAGATGTATATATGAATTATGCAACATACAATGTTGAACCTGAGAAAGCTTTTAGAGGAAATTATCCTGAATGGAAGTTTATAGATAAGATTATAAATATGTGGTTCGTAAGAGTGCTTTTTGGTGTTGTATACTTATTATTTTATATAAAATTTGCAACAGCATGGTGGATGTTTGCATTGGTTCCTATTCATTTTTTTATGGGGCCATTACACGGTGCAATCGTAAACTGGTGTGGTCATAAATACGGTTATAGCAACTATGATAATAAAGATCATAGTAAAAATTCTTTACCACTAGATTTTCTACTTATGGGAGAGCTATTTCAAAATAACCACCATAAAAGTCCCAACAATGCAAACTTTGCAAGAAAGTGGTTTGAGTTTGATCCTACCTATCCAATAATGTTGTTATTAAACAGATTCAGAATAATAAAGCTTAGAAAAGAGTTTTAAAAGCTGTTTGTATTAATTATTTTATTTTATTTACCCAGAGCCCCAGTGTGTAAAGAGGTTATGCAGAGAACCTTTCTTCACCGCAAGGACGCTTTATTCTCATTTCTCTGTTGTGAAAATTAAATGAAGAACCCAAATAGTAATGGAAGAATTTAATTCAAACAGCTTCTTAATATAGGCTG
>JANMGS010000449.1:0-2528 GCA_031374745.1 Ferruginibacter sp.
TTGGTACCTTCTGTTGCTGGTTTGTTTTTATACCATTTTGCATCCAAAAAACTTTGGCGAAGCAATGCAATAGAACCCATTAAGCTACTTGGGTAACTTTGTGATGATGTTCCCTTGTTAAACGAATAAAATGAAGCTGCTTTTTCTTTGATGAGGGCAAAGTTTTCTTTTCGGTCCGATAAATCTACCACCGCACCTGTGCCACGGGCAATACCATCTTTTTGGTGGGTGAGCACAACGCCAAAGCCAATATCTCTTAGGCTTTTAGCTTTTGCTTCATCTGCTACAAAAATGTTGGCTGCGTTTACTTCTGTTTTTATGGCTTGGTTCCAACCATATGCTCCCTTGGTATTGCTGTTAAATTGTGGGGCTGCAAAAAAATCGAAACCCCTTGCCTGTCTTACTGGAACTGGAATGCCATAATCGCTGTACAGATCAATAAAGGATGGGTAGATGAATTTACCGGTACAATCTATTACCACAGCATCTGATGGAATAGCACCGCCTACCGAAACAATCTTGCCATTTTTAATGACAAGGGTTGTGTTTGGTAAGATCGTTTGCGCATCATTTACGATATTGGCATTGGTAAAGGCATAGGTTTTGTTGCGTATATCTGCCACGCCGTTTACGGTAGCAGTTTCTTGGCTGTATGCAAAAAAAGCATTTGCCATAAGAGAAAATAGTAAAAGTACTTTTCGGGTTGGAATCATTTTATTTTTTTTGATTAGTTAATTGGATTTGTAATTTAAGGAAAGAAATGGGAATATTTTATAAAGCGTATCTATAAATGGTTGAGAGGTGACTCGAATCTTAGTATTTGATGGAAAAGCCTTTTCTATATTAATATTTTTTTGCATAACAAATTTATCATAAGCAACATGCATATAAAAATTACAATGACTATCCGTTATTGGATGCAAAAGAATTTTATGTATGAAATACTCGATGTATGATTTTTAACGGGGTAAATTAAATGATATTTCTGTTTTTTTCTGTGAATCTGTGGCAAAAATATTGCCACTGATTCACAGAAAACCTGCTTTGTACATGATCTTTTAACTATTACAGAAATAGCTTACAGATAATATGAGTAAATTTATAGAGGTAAATTCTTTAAATGAAGAATAATTTTTATACAGTTTATATTTAAGTTTCTACAATTTTGTATTTCTTGCACCTAGTAGCGGATAGCTATTAAAATTACATAATTCGCTCATTCATTTTCACCGTTTGTTTTATACCTCAATCGGTTTCGTTATTTTTGCCATAATGGAAATAGCAGCATATATTGAACATAGCATTTTAAAACCTACTACTACCATTGCAGATATAGAAAAGCTTTGTGCCGAAGCTGTAAAGCATAATTTTACCAGCGTTTGTGTGCCTCCCTTGTTTGTAAAAAAGGCAAAACAGCTCTGTGTAATTAGTGCAGTGCAAATAGCGACAGTAATAGGTTTCCCTTTTGGGTACAGCGCTGTAGAGGCAAAACTGGCAGAAGTTTTGCTTGCGATGGTAGATGGTGCAGATGAATTGGAAGTAGTAATAAATATAGCGGCACTAAAAAACAACGATTGGCAATATCTTGCAAACGAGTTAAATACTATCTTGCCCATTATAAAGCGTAAACAAAAGGGCATAAAAATAATTATTGAAACGGCTTTATTAACGGAAGATGAAATAATAAAATGTTGCGATTTGTATGGCATAGCAGGCGTGAATTTTATTAAAACATCTACAGGCTATGCGGAGAGTGCTGTATCGATAGAATCGGTGAAGCTATTGAGAAAGCATTTGGCAGATGCAGTAAAAATAAATGCTAGCGGCGATATACTATCTTTTCAATTTGCAAAAGCATTGATAGATGCAGGTGCAGATAGTATTGCGTGCAGCAACAGTATGTTGGTTTTAGAAGAAAGTAAAAGCTAATAATAGCATTTACCAATTATAGGAACGGTTTTTGAAATGATGGGTACAATATAAATATATAGATATGAAAAAGATTTTTTTAATGTTAATAATGCTGGGCTCGTTTTTTTTGGGGGAGGCACAAGTTGTTACTGATACCACAGCAGGAGGTTCGTCTGTAACCATTAAAGATGCTAGAATAGAAATACTGGGTAAAAAATTTGCCGAGCGTAATGTAGCAATTGCTGCAGCTGCCAACCCAGATATCATTGCTACAAGTAGTACAGGTATTGTGCTTACAAAAGGGTATAGGCTAATGGTAATAAGTACGAATGATAGGGATTTGGCAATGAAGGTACGTGCACAATTGTATCAGTATTTTCCAGATCAAAAGCAATACATGACATTTCAAATGCCTAATACAAAAATAAAATTTGGGAATTTTTTGGATAGAGCACAAGCAGAACTAGCACGTAAAAAAATTATTGCAATGAAGCTCGTTAACAATAATATTTATATATTGCCAGATACAGTAGAAATGAAAGTAGAAAAGAAAAGTCCGAATGATAAAGATGATGATGATGAAACTGATAAGAAAAAAGGCATTTCCAAAACACAAT
>JANMGS010000457.1:0-7408 GCA_031374745.1 Ferruginibacter sp.
AGCTTGAGCCCATTTTTATCACAAACTGCTTTTATTTTTATGATATCATCAAAATCGTAACAACTACCACCACCTCTATTTCCCGTATTCTCTAAACAAACAAGAGAGGTGTTTGCTTTGTGTACATCATCTGGGTTTATAGAAGCTTCTACATCTTCAGCTGTAATCAAACCACGTATGCCGTCTATCGTTTTTACCTGGCAGCCACTGTTAAAAGCAATTCCGCCGCCTTCATAAATATACACATGGCTCACTTTATCGCAAATAACTTCATCGGCTGGTTGTGTATGGCATTTAATGGCTATTTGATTTGTCATGGTGCCAGTAGGGCAATACAATGCGGCCTCCATTCCAAATAATTCGGCACAATAAGATTCTACTGCATTTACGGAAGGGTCTTCCCCAAAAACATCATCTCCAACGGCTGCTTTAAACATGGTATCTAACATGGCCGGAGTAGGTTTCGTAAAAGTATCTGAGCGTAAGTCTATCATCATCTAACAAATGTATATAAGTGTTTTTGCAACCGCTAATTTTTTCTTTTAATAATTTATTATTTCGTAATTACCGTTACCATATTTGCTATTCGCATTGCTTGTTCTCTTACGGTATTTGTATCTGCTCCTACATTATCATAAGCTACCGCCACACCCATTCGTCTGTATGGTCTGCACAAAGGCTTTCCAAAAATATATACATTGCTTTTGCTGTTGTTCAAAGCATCTTCCAATCCTTCATAGGAAGCGGCTAGGCCATCTTTGTCTGCCAATATAACGGCACTGGCTGCGGTTCTTTCCAATGTAATTTCTGTAATAGGTAATCCTAAAACTGCACGGGCATGTAATTCAAATTCCGAAAAGTTTTGTGAGCCTGCCAGCGTTACCATGCCAGTATCGTGTGGGCGAGGGGATAATTCAGAAAAATATACGCCATCATCTGCTAAGAAAAACTCGACGCCCCACAAACCTGCACCTGTAAGCGCTTTCGTGACTTGCGCAGCCATATTTTGTGCATCTATTAAATGTGCAAAATCAATTGTAGCAGGTTGCCAACTCTCTTGGTAATCGCCTCGCTCTTGCCTATGGCCAATAGGTGGACAGAAAAGTGTAATGCCATTTTTTTGTGTAACGGTGAGCAAGGTTATTTCTGAATTAAATTTCACAAAAGCCTCTACAATTACCTCTGTATAATCTCCACGCTTGCCTGCTTGGGCATAGCTCCATGCTTTTTCAATATCATCAACAGATTTTATTACAGATTGCCCCTTGCCAGATGAACTCATGAGTGGTTTTATTACACAGGGAATACCTACTATATCTACAGCATTTTTCAATTCATCAAAACTATTTGCATATTCATATTTTGCCGTTTTTAATCCCAATTCTTTTGCCGCCAAGTCTCTAATGGCTTTTCTATTCATCGTAAAGTTTGCTGCTTTTGCACTTGGTACAACTTGTATTCCTTCTTTTTCGTAATCGTAAAACCGTTCTGTGCGTATGGCCTCTATTTCTGGTACAATAATGTCGGGTTTATGTTTTGCCACAATGCTGTCTAGTGCTTCAGCATCCAGCATATTTATTACTTCTCGTTCGTCCGATACTTGTTGTGCGGGTGCATCGTTATAGGAGTCTACAGCCACAACATAATGCCCTAGGCGTTTTACCGCTATCACAAATTCTTTTCCCAATTCCCCCGAGCCAAGGAGCATGATTTTTTTCATACATTTAATTTAAAAATATACCAACAATAATTTTTAGAAGCTAGATGCGAACCTAAAAGTAAAGAAAATTAGATTTTGATAACAACACTGCCAGCAACAAAATCATGTATAGCTCTTTTTTCTAGATTGGTATTGATAGTAAGAAAAGAAACCCACCCCAAAGAGATTTTTACAACATACCTGAATATTGCCAGTACAATATTTATTTTTTTTGTAGGGTTGTTGTGCTGCCTTACCCTAAGCCCTTTTACATAGTTGCCAAGCGTGCAGCCCAAGCTTGTACACAATGGATCGTACGCCAACCAAATACTTACAAACAACGCAATCCTAACCCAATCTGGCACATTTTCATATCGGTCTAAAATGGCGGAGATGATGAACATGGATACGATGATGAGTATGGTATCTATAAAAGTGGATTGCACCCTATCTCCCAACAACGGATATTTTATGGGCGTAACAATAATTACATCTTCTTGCATAGGAATTTATAAAGTATAAAATTTAATTTGATGGCTTTACCAATAATTTTATTCGTTGCCAGTCAATATTACAAAGCATAGGTACGATTAAAAATGGGAAATAGATACTTCTATATCGAACAAGTGAGCCAGCATTGGTTATTACAAAACCAATAAATAGAAATATTAGAAAAGTGAATACCAAACCAAATACAATAAACTCATTATGGAAGTTTATTTTATTTACATGAAAGCACAGCATTAATAAAAACAGGAGCAGATATACCAATATTTCTACACCCAATAAATGCAAGAATATGTTGTTGAATTCACCAGGTAATGGTGAAAAAAAAGATTTTCGTAAAGCATTGGGTGCAGCTATGAAAAAGCTTTTCAGGGTTGGTTGTAGGCTGTCATTGTGGTAATCTGAATTTGCACTCCCAAGTGCCAGAAATGCATGTTGCCTATCTACAATTATTTGAAGTGGATTGTGTATAGACGGAAATAATTGCAATGATGAGATACCTATAATAGCAATAGCAAATAAACTTACATAGAGGAGCTGGGGTCTTATCTTGTACCTAAAGCTTATTACCCACGCAATAGAACATGGCAATAAAATAACCGCAATAAAATTTCTAACCAATAAAATAGCGCTAAAACTAAGTACTAAGAAAATTACTTTTTTAGTAGAAAAATGATGAAGGATAGAAAAGTAAATGCTATAACAAAAAATACCCAGTGCTGTAAAAACAATTAAATCTTTTTGAATGCCAGAAGAAAAATATAAGAGCGATGGCAATAAGAAACATCCAATTACCAAAGAAATTACTTTTGTTGGATAAATTGTTTTGAAAACACGAAACAATGCAATATGACCAAAGAATCCTATGAAATTGAAAAACAAACAGTTTATGTAAAATTCGCCCCTGCTAAAAATATTCATAAAGCCCAATAGCTTTGCCATAATATTAAAGCCCAAATTATTCCAATAGGAATCTTTGGTACCAAAATATTCGCCATACGAAGGGTATGAAAATGTAAAAATATCTGTAAAAAAAAGTCTCGGATTGTTTAAAAGTGTATGATGTTCAACTATCCCAATTTTATTTAAAACACTGGCATCGGTATTGTTATGGTATAAATACTGGTTTACTAAGCCAACAATGATTACTGAAGCAATTTTTATTGAAAACAATACTAAAATTGTTTTGCAACCTAAACCAGCATTTACCACAAATTTAGATCTGCAAATAAAATAACAGCCTGCTATGAAATAAATCAAAAAAAGAAAGAATGCCAACGTGTAAGAATTTAATATGTGGGAAGATAGTTAAAATAATGATTTTTTTTATCCAATATAAACAAAATGGCTTTGTAAATTTGCAAAAATTGAAAATTCGCCTAGTAAAATAGTATCATGGAAATAACAGCACACACGGCCGCACAACTTAGAATAACAGAAGAAGAGTTCGAATCTATAAAGACAAAACTGGGTAGAACACCCAATTTTACTGAGTTGTGTGCATTTAGTGGCATGTGGAGCGAGCATTGCAGCTATAAAAATTCTATTAAGTTATTGAAAACCTTGCCAAGGGATGGCGCCAAAATGCTTGTAAAAGCAGGGGAGGAAAATGCAGGGCTAATGGACATTGGTGACGGATATGGCGTAGTTTTTAAAATAGAGTCGCACAATCACCCGAGTGCTATAGAGCCTTTTCAGGGAGCGGCTACGGGTGTAGGCGGCATCAATAGAGATATTTTTACAATGGGTGCAAGGCCTATTGCCTCTTTAAATTCGCTTCGTTTTGGTAATTTAAATGATGCAAAAACGCAGCATTTGCTTGCTGGTGTAGTAAAAGGAATTGGTCATTACGGCAATTGTTTTGGCGTACCTACAGTTGGAGGAGAAATATATTTTGAAGATTGTTATCATACCAATCCATTGGTAAATGCCATGAGTGTGGGCATTCTTAAAAATGGCGAAACCGTTTCCGCAACTGCCGAAGGGAAAGGCAATCCGGTATTTTTTGTGGGTAGTGCTACTGGTAAAGATGGTATAGGTGGGGCTTCTTTTGCCAGTGCAGAAATTACAGAAGACAGTGCGGCTGATTTACCGGCTGTACAAGTGGGCGATCCTTTTCAAGAAAAAAAATTGCTAGAAGCATGTCTTGAAGTTATACAAACGGGTGTCGTGGTGGGCATGCAAGATATGGGCGCAGCTGGCATCATTTGCTCTACTGCGGAAATGAGTGCAAAAGGCAAAGCTGGTATGCGCATAGATTTGGAAAAAGTGCCTACTCGCCAAACGACCACCGCCTCTGGCGGGGCAAGTATGAAAGCTTGGGAATTATTGCTAAGCGAAAGCCAAGAACGAATGTTGCTGGTGGTAGAAAAGGGCAAAGAAAAAGCGGTATTGGATATTTTTGAAAAATGGGATTTGCCTTGTAGCGAAATTGGTGAAGTAACAGAAGATGGCATGTTGCAATTTTTCATGAATGGCGTTTTGGAAGCAGTGCTTCCTGCAGATGAATTGGTGCTGGGCGGTGGTGCTCCTCAATATACTCGTGAGGTAAAAGAACCAGCGTATATTCAAAAAATTAATGCTTTTGATTCGAGTAACATACCCGTACCAGTAAATTTAAAAGCAGTAGCAGAAAAATTGATTGCCCTACCCAACATTGCAAGCAAGCGTTGGGTGTATGAGCAATACGATAGTATGGTGGGTGCTGGCAATACAAGCACAAACGGCGTGTCAGATGCAGCGGTTGTAATAGCAAAACCAACCAACAAAGCATTGGCACTTACTACAGATTGCAACAGCCGTTATGTATTTGCAGACCCTTACAAAGGCGCCATGATAGCCGTGGCAGAAGCCGCACGTAATATTGTTTGTAGCGGCGGCGAGCCTTTGGGCGTAACCAATTGTTTAAACTTTGGTAACCCTTACGACCCCGAAGTGTATTGGCAATTTAGCAATGCCATAAAAGGTATGGGAGAAGCCTGTATTAAATTTGATACCCCCGTAACTGGCGGCAATGTGAGTTTTTACAATCAATCTCCCGACGGGCCAGTGTATCCTACACCTACTATAGGAATGGTTGGATTATTAGAAAGTATAGCCGATAAAATGACCATGAATTTTAAAAAAGAAGGCGATGCAATATATTTAATGGGCGAGAGCAGAAATGACATAAATTCATCTGAATATTTGCATAAAATTGTTGGGGAAGAATACAGCCCTTGTCCCTATTTTAATTTAGACGAAGAATACGATTTACAACAAGCTTTATCTTCATTGATAAAAAAGAAAATAATTTTATCTGCACACGATGTGAGTGAGGGCGGACTTTTTGTAACGCTATTGGAAAGTGCCTTTACAAACAACCTTGGTTTTTCGGTCACTCAAAACGATTCCAATATTCGCAGCGATGCTTTTTGGTTTGGCGAAGCTCAAAGTAGGGTAGTGCTCTCCGTTTCAGTAACGCAAGAAGAAATTGTAGCATCCACATTAAATTCTAGTAAAATTCCTTTTACCAAGTTAGGAAATGTTACGGCTTCAACAGTAAATATAGGACAGGAAAATTGGGGAAATATAAAAGACTGGAAAGAAAAATATGACAATCTAATAGGGGAGATGATGAGCAAAGAAAATATTTTTTGATTAAAACTTATCTGCCAAAGGAGCAGGAGCAGTTAAAGCATAGATGAACATTGGTTTCCCGCTGTCTGTAGTAGCCCCGCCACAAATACTATTAAAAATTATTATGGCGGGGGCTACTACTGCCCATCGGGGCTGTGCTGGGCTAAAGATCTTTATTGGGCTTTTATCAAGTAGTAGAAAGTAGCTAATGTTTGGTAATACACAGGTCCAGTCGGAGCCAACAAGAGCGTTAATACTTTGCTTGTGTCTGCTATTTTTGGCTGTTTTGTTAACGCTTTAGTTTTTTCTTTTTTGAGTCGTTGCCATTGTTATTGTTGGGGTTGCAATTTTAGTAGCGCTGCACATTACAGATAGTTCAAATTCTGACGCACATCTTCGCAGCAATATGGTCTTAAATCCAATGGCGTGCAATCTTTCATTTTTTTATGTTTGATGATTTTTACTTCAGCTGAATAAAAAAAGGGAGTTATTCTTCAGCAGTAAATCAATCTATAATTTTAAAAACAGCATGTATACTCAAAAGGGCTTTTCACTTTTGTCCTTCAATAAAATTGTAGTTGATGCTCGTTGCTTCCTACCTTTACAACCTAAAAGCTGAAACGAAACATTTGCATTAAATATTTATTTTAGTATGGCTGATATTGCAAACAGAAATGATGCGCCCTCAAGGAAAAAGATTTTTTACCCAATAAAAAATCCACTTAAAAACTACCTCGTAAAATACGACAGGGAGGTGTCATTGCCTGTGCAATATGCAGATATGTTGCGATTCACTTTTTCTTCGCCACTGTATGATAAAAATAATAAAGACACACTGTGGCAAACCGTTTTGTACGACGAGGCAGAAATGAAGGAACTGCACCCAGGGCTAAAATTTATTTATGCGCTCATGAACGCTTCGGGCCATTTAGAGGTAATGAAACATTTATCTGTATCTAGAATTGACTATTGCACATTTGGCAACTCCAAACCATTTAGGGTAAGAATCATCAATCGCTTAAATGATAACTACGATCATTTTTATGTGAAAATAGCCGATGCCAGCAGGGTTTACGGTCTTGAGCTAGAGCATATCTTATCGCCCAACCGTATTAATTATTTAACCGATGGCAATACGTTAATAGAGGAACATATTCCGGGATTACCAGGTGATCTTTTTTTGCAGAATTTGCAGCAGGAAAATAAATTTAATCAAATAAGAATTTGCAAGGAGTTTATAAAATTTAATGAGCGCTGTTTTGTAAGGTTGTTAGGCGATATGAGATCCTATAATTTTGTGGTAGATATAACACCAGATATTGAAGGCAATCAATACCGCATAAGAGCAATTGACTTTGACCAACAATCGTACGAAGGCAGGTTAAACCTTTACTTACCGCATTTTTTTAAGGAAAACAATCCATTGGTATTTTTGGGGCAGCAACATATTACCGAAGATACGATGCGGCAATACCAACAAGAAGAACGCAGCCTTATTGGCCACAGAGAAAAACTTGGTAGAAGTCGCCTGAAAGAATTATTTGAAGCCTCATTGCTGGACGAAGTAGCGCCTGTTGATAAAAC
>JANMGS010000467.1:0-4576 GCA_031374745.1 Ferruginibacter sp.
TGGTTGGTTTTTCGATGGGCGGTGGTGAAATAGCTAGGTATTTTTCTAAGTATGGTGCTGAGAAAATTGCCAAGGTAGTTTTAATAAGTGCCGTGGTACCTTATATGCTAAAAACGGCTGATAATCCCAATGGAGTGCCGAAAGATATTTTTGATAATATGCTTGCTGGCATGACAGCCGATAGACCAACATTTTTTGAGGGTTTCAATAAAGATTTTTACGGAGAAAGTTTATTGAACAATGCGGTAAGTAGTGCATACTTATCCAATGCCTTGATAGCTACGATGAATGCTTCTCCCATTGCTACTATTGGTTGTGCGAAAGCATTTTCATCTACAGATTTTAGGCAAGACGTAGTTACAATCAATGTACCAACCCTTATAATTCATGGCGATAAAGACAAAACAGTACCAATAAAACCTACGGGAGAGCAAACTGCTGCCATCATACCTAATTCCATCTTCAAAGTATATGAAGGTTCCCCACATGGACTTTGGTTTACCGAAAAAGAAAAGTTAAACAAAGATTTACTTGAATTTATTTAATCGATTTTTTAAGTAAGTCGTATTTATATATAAAATCCTATTGTAAAAATACACTCTATCTATTTCCTATAAACAATTTCTAATCAATTTTAAAAAATTAAAAATGAAAAAAACAATTTTTCCTCCCCCTGTTGAAAATGCAAATACAATTTCCAACTATGGTATGCAGCGTAGAAATATGCTTAAATTTTTTGGTGCTTCCGCAGCAGTTATTACCATTGGAAGTGCTTGTAACAAAAATGATGATGTTGTAATTACTGATGATGGTGTAAACCTTGGCAGTGGCGATGTTGGAATTTTAAATTATGCGTATGCGCTAGAGCAATTAGAAGCTGCATTTTATGTACAGGTAATGGCTACGCCATATGCTGGCATGTCTGCTTTAGAAACTGAATATCTTACGGATATTCGAAATCACGAAGTTGGTCACCGTGAATTTTTTAAGGCAGCTATTACTGCAGCAGCTCCTACATCAATAATTCCTTCGTTGGAAGTAAATTTTTCATCCATTGATTTTACAAGTAGAACGAGCGTACTTACTACTGCCAAAGCTTTTGAAGATTTAGGTGTAACAGCTTACAATGGTGCAGGGCAGTTAATTTCAACTACAGGTAATGGTCCAACATATCTTTTACTTGCAGGAAAAATTGTTTCTGTAGAAGCAAGACATGCGGCTCTAATAGCTGACTTGTTATCTAATGGAACTTTTGCTGCTACTACAGATGCAAATGGTTTGGACATGGCACGTACACCCGCTCAGGTGTTGGCCATTGCTGGCTCCTACATTAAAACAAAATTAAACGCAAGTAATTTACCATCTTAAAAAAATCAATTATGAATTTACAAAATATAATAAATGAAATAGAAAAAGTAGATCCAGAGGTTTACGGAAGGTTTGATAACAGAAGAAATGTAATGAAAAAATTTACAAATATCTCTGGCAAAATTGCTTTAGCTGCTGTTCCTACGATGGTAGCATCTATGTTTAGCAAGGCCTACGGACAAACACCTGCAGATGTAAACGCTGTTTTAAATTTTGCATTAACATTGGAATACCTTGAGGCAGAATTTTACACCAATATTGTTGGCTCTGTTGGATACCTTACCGCACCAGCTGCCGCACAAGCTGCATTAACTAAAATTAAAGATGACGAAAACAAGCACGTTATTTTTCTGAAATCAGTACTAGGTGCTGCAGCAGTACCAAAACCTACTTTTGATTTTACTGCTGGTAACGGAACGGGCACAGGACCTTTTGTAGGGTACCTCGCAAACTATGCAGTACAACTAGCCATGGCACAAACTTTTGAAGATACAGGTGTACGGGCTTACAAAGGGCAGGCCGCAAATTTACAAAGTAATAGAACAGCACTTACTGCTGCCTTGAA
Source organism: Ferruginibacter sp. (assembly GCA_031374745.1). Taxonomy (GTDB): domain Bacteria; phylum Bacteroidota; class Bacteroidia; order Chitinophagales; family Chitinophagaceae; genus Ferruginibacter. The sequence goes on from JANMGS010000467.1 coordinate 1,934, forward strand.
TATTCATTCTGTAGAAGGAAGGCATGCAGCGCATATCAGACAAATGAGAAGAGGATTAGACGCAGCTATTCCTGCTTCACAAAAACCATTGAAGCCATGGATTACGCTAAACTACAGTGGTATTGATTTTCCAGCGGCACAGGCCAGTATAAATTTAAGCTATGCTGGTGAAGAACTTACTACACAAGCAGGCGTAAATATAGTTGGACTAGGTGGCACATTCAATACTGCCGGTGCTGCTTCAGAAGGTTTTGATGAACCTTTAACTGCTGCACAAGTATTAGCAATTGTAGATCCCTTTATAGTATAATCACTTTCAACCACAAATGCAAAATTGCACGTTGATTTTCAGCGTGCAATTTTATTTCGGCCACAATTTTTTTTATGTGAATTTTAATTTTTTTTGATTGCTTTAATACAACTTTTACAATGGATATTGATAACGTAAAATATTTAGATAATAATATTGATGAAGAAATGACGGACACTACCAATCTTAAAACTGATACTACGTCTGTAGATGTAATTAAAACACCTGTTATTCCATCTGCGCAAACAGATGCTGAGCGGGCTTTCAAAGAAGGATTATTTAACAATAGCGACACCGAAAAAGTTTAGCAACATTATTTCGTAGAAGATTTTGCGCCAGCAAAAATACTTTTCCAAATAAAGTTAAAGAAGGACTTGTTGATTATCCTATTAAAAGCCATATCGCCTTTTCTAGTCTTACCATTTGTCGGATTTTTATTTTTTATAAAGACATTTGCTAGGGCACTTAATGCTGCTTTGTTTTTTAGATCATCTTCTCCTGCTACTTTTTTAAGCAATGTTAGCTGTAAGTTATCGTAAAGCAACACAGCTTCTCCAGTTGCTTTGTAATTATTGCCATTCATTTCAAATGTTAAGCTGTTTATCTGTCCATTTTTTACCGAAACCAAACCAAGTGGTTCTGAAACGGCACTCAATTTTGTTGCGTCAAAAGATCCCACTTTGCCCGATATAGTGAAGGATCCATTGCTACTGTTGAGTGGCAATTGCCATATAGTTGATACAGGAGCAACGTTTAGAAATTTACAGCTCACATCTACCTTCAATATATTATTTGTTTGTATGTATTCGGCCATATTGGTAAAATTGGAAACATTGCCATTCAATGCTGTAAAATATACTTCCCCTATATCTTTTGAAACCTCGCCTTTTTCTTTGTAATTAATATAACCATCGTTTATCATAATTTTTTTTATATAAACCTTGGTTGTAAGTTTCTGCAACAACTGTTGTGGGTATTTTCCTACTTTGCTGGACAGGTCTTCTTTTAAAGTTTTATCGTTGTATATATTAAAAACGGGAGAGAGCGATGCAGCATCTGCTACAAATACACTTTCGCCAATCAATTTTTTAAAATCTAGATTTTCGATGCTAATATTCTTAACCCTAAGGTCGTACCTGTCTTTTTGTAATCGCAGTTGTTTGGCAAACTTAGTTTCGGAAAGTACAGGCAATACTTCTATACTTTTACAAGTTGTAACTGTATTGTAATTATCCAGTAAAAATGCGCCAATATTAATTTTGTACATATTATCCTTGCTAAAAAACGATGTACCATCACCCGATATTTTCCAATTGCTATTGCTAATGAGGCGCATTATATTGGTACCCGTATATACATTATCGATGTTTGTGGCCTTAAATTGCACATTTTTTAATATCAATGGCGTTTCATTTTTATCATTAAAATTGTGTATAGTAATATTTGTATTGCCTATAATAATATTTTTCAGAGATGCTTCATCAAAAAAATCATTCTCCATTTCTATCGTTTCCTTTTGACTGCCAGCATTTTTTTTCTTAAAAATAACCAATTCGCCTCCATCGGTTATCAATGAATCTGCTTTGAGTTGTTTATTTAGTATGAATGCATTGGTAGAAATACCTACAATTTTATTTTTCGAAAGTTGCATCAACGTTTTATTGAAAGCAGTATCGCTTTGGGTTATTTTATCGATTTTTAGAAATTTTTCTATTGCATTGTATTCTATGTGTTGGAACCGCAATAATTTGGTAGAAGTTTTATTTATGATGTCAATGTTGGCTACCGTGGCTACCACATCTTTAATAAAGTAACTTATTATGTTATCATAATTTTTTGAGCTATCTATTGCAAAGCTTTTTAAAGAAATATTTATACCTGTTAAACTTGTTTTAGCAACTTGTTTATGATTGGTAAAGCGTACACTGGCATCTATTATTTTTATTTCGCCTGCTTTTACGCTTTTAAATTTTCCAATTAATTTTTCATAGAGTGCGAGCGTATCGGCAGCAGTAAATTTGCTTTCGTCAGTAGCGCCCGTTTGAATAATGGTAATTACAGGTTTTGTAATTTCTATGCTGTTCGTTTCAATTGTATTCTTATTAACAAACGATGGAATGTTTGCACCAATTAATTGTAATTTTTGTATGCGAATATTAAAAATGGTTGCTGGTATTCCTGCAGTATCTTTTAAGTAACTAAGTTTTTGCAGTGAGTCAGATTGCATAACAATGTTGTAAAATGTCGCATTTCCAGATAATTCATCAATAATGCTACTATCATAGTGTATAAAATAGGCGCTATCTGTTGCCTTCGTTACGGCATTTTCTATT
>JANMGS010000522.1:0-6835 GCA_031374745.1 Ferruginibacter sp.
GTGGTAATTGTTTTTTGTGCTACAGTGCTTTTATTAAAAAGATGAAACCCGTCTTCATACGTTAGACCTACATATCCATTTGTAATTTCTTGTAACTTTTCTATAATCGTATATCTTGGTATGTTGTTTAGGCTTATTACCTTGCTATTTTTATCCAATTTTATGAGTCCACTGCCATAAGTACTACTCAAATAATTTTTATCTTTCGGAAAAACTGAACTTACACCTGCGCCTACTTTTATACTATTCGTTTTTAATAATTGACGGTTGCTTATTCTATATAAATTTATACCAGTAAGGCTTCCTATGGTTATTTCTCCATCTTTTGCTGAAATTGATTCGATAATATTTTCGTTTAGCGGAAAAGCGTCTAGTGTCTTTGTTTTTATCAAATCTACCACCAGCAATTTATTTTCTGTACATATATATGCAACACTTTTGTCAACAGCAATTGCTCTTGCCTGTTTTTCGTAAGTACTAATTTTTGCATTTTTTTCAGGTAATAGCTTTTGTAAACCGCCTCCTAGTGTACATACATAAATTTGCTTCTTTTTTGTAATAAAAATTTTGTTGATAAGATTATTGGCTAACCCATCATCCGTTGTGTAATTTTTATAGTTTCCGTCTAAATCAAACTTCCAGAAACCATCGTGTATATTCCAACAGAAAAACTGTGTATCAATATTTGTAAAGTAAAAGTATCCTCTTTGCTTAAAAATTTGTTTTGTAAAAATTTTATCTTTTCTATGGATATAAATTTCGCCTTCGAAAAAATACAACGAATCATTTTTTTCGGACCATAATAGATTTTTTTTAAATCCAACGTTTTTTTCTATTGTCCAATTAGCAGGGTTTTTGTACTTTGTAATATTTGCAAAATGTATAATTTTTTTATTTTTAACATCTACATTTATTTTTAGCTTGCATGTATCACAACCTGTAAAAGGCATTTCATAAATTAATCTACTTTGTAGTTTTTCTTTAACGGTATAAGCCCATACACTAAATGTGTTTTTTGGCTGCGCATAACTGAGCATAAATAATTCACCATCTTTATTCATTTCATGTCCATCTAGCCCTGCCTCATTTGTTACATAAGTAAATTGTTTCTTTGCAATATTATAATAATACATTCCTTTTTGGCCAATGGCTAACCATATACCGCCCTTGCCATCGCAACTTAAATAGTTTATATAATTACCCGGTATCCCCATATCTGTATTTATTATCTGCCACGTAAAACCATCGTATTTTGCCAATCCTTTATCTGTGCCTATCCACAAAAATCCATTTTCATCTTCACTTGCATCAAACACAAAATTGCTTGGTAGACCATCTTTTACTGTGAGTGTTTGAAATACAGAAACCTGCTGGCATAATGCTGCATTAGGCAAAACCAATAGAAATAAAAAATATGATAAAATAGTTCGAATCACGTACGGTGTAAAATTGAAGATTATTAATTACTGAAATATACGCAGTTCGTCGTATTTAAAAAAGTTTTAAAAAGTACAAATTGCATACGTTATTGCAGAAGGAAACACTGATGCCATAAAAGTATTGGATAGCACTTTACAGCGGTAAGGTAATCAATGGTTGTTTATTTTAAAAAATGCAGAAGAAATACTTACAGCCACAATGATTGCAACGGTAAGCAGTTTTGCATGGCTTTAAAATGAGGTAGCTTGTACAGCCTTTTGCATTTTAATCATTGTGTTGTACTCCAACTGTTACAATTTCACATTAGCAGCAAGAAGTTTTTTGAAATAAATGTGAATGTAACGCCGAGTAGTACAATTTTTCTTACAGTTGGTTTTAACCTTTGACTATTCAACTATTCTATGGGAACTACTGGACAATAAATAATTACTAGCAGTGCTTTGATATTTGTAATTATGATAAGGCTATTAGCAATGTATTAAGTAGTTTTTCTCGTATTAAAGAGGCAATTCTTTAGAGGATAGGGCGTTTTCTACATTACTCATGAAGTAACAAGAAAAAAATAAAATTTTTAACTAATATATAAAAAATGAAACAAATAAAAATGGCTCTTATCTGCTGCAGTATCTTTTTTTTACAAATAGCAGTATGTGCTCAACCAAAAAAAGTCAATCCAAAAAATGAAGAAGTAAAAATAATATCCACAAACAAGCGTGCGGTTTTTATGCTCGATGGATTTTTTACGCCAAATATTACAAAAAAAATATTAAAACAAATCACCGCTAGCCAATTAGCTGATGTGAAAAAGAATAGTAGTGAAGACGCATACCCCGATTGTATAAAACAAAAACTTGAGTACAACCCTGCAAAACCAGATGAAGATGCAGTAACACTGAAAAGTTTAAAACTTTACCGCATAGCTACATTTGATAATATACGAAACGGTGAGAATTTTGGCCAACAATCTATTTTAATAGCGCCTGCAAAAGACAATAAAAATATAGGAGGTGATTGTAGTTATACTAAAGATTTTTACATCATTATACCTACTAATGCAATAGAAATCTTGAAATAAATAAAAGTTGTATCATGAAAAAAATCTTATCAATAATAGCTAGCATTGCAATTTTATTATTGAATAGTGAAACTACTGTTGCACAAAAAACAGTAGCTAAAGAGCTTGTTAGAATTAATGAAAATGACAAACGGTCGTCAACTTTACTTGAAGGGTATTTTAAACCAGAAATTTCCGCACAAATACTTAAGCAAATTACTGCAAATCAATTTGCCGCGGTACAATTAAACTGTAATGAAAGAACTTACCCGAATTGTATAAAAAATAAAATTTCCCTTTTTCAGGAAAACTATAATCCGGCGGTGGCAAAAGCAGCAATACAAAGTTTGAAACTTTTCCGAATAGCACAATTCAAGGTAGAAACCTCTTTTGGGATTTATGAAAAATCTCTTTTAATAGCACCAGCAAAAGAAAATAAAAATATAGGTGGTGATTGTAATTATGATAAAGATTTTTATATAATAATACTAAGTAGTGCTATTGAAGTAATTAAATAAATTTTTCAAAAATGAAAAATATAAAATTAACCTTACTGTTTTTTAGGAATTTTACTAACTAGTAATGTATTTGCCCAAACAAAACAATATGGCGATTCACTTTCAAAAGTAATAAATACGCTTTATGAAAATATGCCAAATAATTGTAAAAACTTATATGGAAAGGAAATTGCAGTTATACAATTATCTATTTGAAGACAGAATCTAAAACAGGAGAAATACCCGATTACCAATGCAAATTGGAAAATGGCCCACAAGCATTAAGGAATGTAAAAATTTGCATAAGAAAGGATACTACATTTTTGGGAGAAACCTATGAATATCGATATATAGTGGGAATTTGTAAAAAAAATTTAAATTAAAGATAAAATATGAAAAAATTAATATCAATCGTTGGATTAAGTATTCTTCTATTAAAAGTTGATACAATACAAGCACAAAAAGTAATAACTAAAATAAAAGTTGCAGCTAAAGAATCAGTTAAAATAGTAAATACCAACAAACGAGCTGTAGTAGTAATGGCAAACTTTTTAACACCTGCTATAACCACATCTATATTAAAGCAGATTTCAGCAAAGCAGTTTAATGATTTTAAAATGCATTGCAATGAAGATGACTATCCACTTTGTATAAAAGACAAATTAGGATATGATTCTTTTATAACTGATGTAGATCCAAGCGATGGGATATTAAAAAGTTTAAAACTTTACCGAATAGCCAAATTCAAAAATATTCAAAATGGAAAAGACTTTGGGGAAAGTTCCATATTGGTAGCACCTGCAAAAGAAAATAAAAATGTAGGCGGGGATTGTAATTATGAAAAAGATTTTTACATCATTATACCAACTAATGATATTGAAATTATTAAATAGAAACTACAAACATAAATGAAACAAGTAAGCTATTTACTATCATAGCTGTCCTGAAATTATTGTTAAATAAAATTCTAATGTTATAAATGTTGTTTAAAAAGATAACTATACTGTTTTCAATATGTGCAGTAGTTGTTCTCATAGCTCTTGCGTACAATTATTTTCTAGTAAGTGAGTATAAATTAATAACCTCCGAAAAAGTAGGGTACTTATTAAAAGCGGCAGATAATTTTAGTTTGTATGGCAGCATCATTTGCTTACTAATGCTGCTTTGGATAAATGTTGCTTCCTATAAAACCAACAATCTTTATTTGCTATGGATACCATTTGCTTTTATTGTATTTGTTGCAGTGATATCTGGTTATAACGCAGAAGATATTTTTATTTTTAAAAAAGAAAATGGATTGTGGAAAGGTGGTTTTTCCATAAGTTATTTTGCAAGTGCGGCTGTAGTAATATTTGCAGCCATCGTAATAGGGATTAATTATATTATTTTAAAGAAGATATTGAAATAAATATTCAATGGAAAGAGGATGATTTATAAAAATTAATTTAAGCTTTATATTGCAGAAAGGATAGGTAGTTGTATTGTTTTTATTTATTAGAAACATATTAAAAGTATAACCAATAATAATAACATGATAATAAATACAAAAATAATAATGAGAAAAATAACAACCTTCCTTGTTGCTATGCAATTATGTATTATTCTTGTAAATGCTCAAAAACTAATTCCCTTTCAATACCAAAATAAAAGTAAGTGGGATTATCAAACAAAGTGGGGTCTAATGACGGCAGATAGAAAAATAGTATTACCTCCAACTTATTATACTATTGCGCCTGCTACTATTGAGGAAAATTATATGTTTTTAGGCAATAAGATTATAGAAATAAATACAGGGAAAATAATTTGGGATAGCACAGAAGCAAAAAATGTGGCTAAGATCGTTGGCAATATTGTATCTATAAAAATGCCGCTTAGGGGAGCTTATAATTATCAACCCTATTCATTTAAAAATATTAAAACGAGAAAGCTAGTAGCCGAAGAGGGCAGATTTGCAAATAAAAATGGCTTTGTAATAACAGAAGGCGCAGGTGAAGAGGGTGTGGTAGATGAAAATGGTAAAGTAATAATAGAGAAAAAGAAGTATCAAAAAATATCTGACTACCTCGGAGACTTTTTTGTTGCAATAAACGATTATGATAGCTACAAAAATATTTATGATGTAAAAGGTAATAAATTAAATAGTACATCTTATTCAGAAATAAAGTTTGGATATGGAAAAACTTCACTAATAGTTGCAAACAGATTGGTTGATAAAACAAAAGGTATTTATGAGCTTATTTTTATAAACCCAATGGGTAAAGAAGTAGGGCAGCGATTGTATTTTGTAAAAGGCAATGAATCTATTTATAATAAGCTTCAGTTTGCCCAAAATGGATTTGTGATAAGCACAAGAGAAGCTTTATTTTTTAGTAATAAGGAATGTGATGAAGTTGGTAAAATTATGAATCCTATTTTGGTAAATCTAGAAGGTAAATTAATTATAAATAGTAAAAGCATTGTAGAAATTAAAGAAGTAAATGAAAATTTATTCATGGCGAAAAGCGATGATTTAAAAACGATTGCTTTCTTTAATAAAAATGGCATAAAAGTATTTACTAGCAATAATTATAAAAACATAAGTGTGCTAAATGAAAACTTATTCTTTGCTAGTGATACCACCGATAATAAGAAATATTTTCTCAACAGTAAAGGTGAAAGGCAGGTAAATGGGGCGGGCTTTAGCTCAAGCAACCTTGTAAGAGACAACAATGCAAAAGGATTTGTTATTTATAAAAGTGAAATCAATAAATTATTTTTTAATACGTATAATATTGCAAATGGAACTTCAAAATTTGGAGAACAATTTAAATTAGAAGAAGGAATTAAATTAAATGAGATAATAACCACCAATGGAAAATATTACTTATTAAATATAGCCGATAATAATAAAAAACAATATGCCACTTACATATATGATATAGAGGGTAAACTTGTGCAAAAAAGCGAAGATGGTTTGTGGATTTATAGCGAAGGATTATTTATAAAATACACGATTAATACAAAAGGCGATAGAATGTATATTGGTTATTATGATAGTGAGTTAAAACCTTTTTCTATAATACAAGAATAAAATGCAGCCTACATTTAAAAACATTTTTCTTGCATCTTTATACTTTTTATTGTCTACTATCATTACCTGGTGGTTTATACAGGAAGGTAAATTTTTATATTTTTCTACAGAAAAAATGTTACTGTCCTGTACAATTGCTGGCGCTAAATGGGGCATACAAATAACCGCAGCGCTATTCTATTTAAAAGATAAAAAATGGGAGTTTATAAAACGAATAGCATTTGTTTGCTTGGTGGGTTCCTGTATTTTACTGCCCTATTGCTTGTTTGGTTTTATACAAACTATAAATAAGAGCTTTTTATTTTCTTTGATGGCAGCAGTAATTGTAATGATTGCCTTGTATTATAAATCAGTATTGCTATTACAAGTTTCTACAAAATGGTTTTGGGGTTGGGTAGGCTGTCTGGCTATTGCTATTTCTTTGCAATTGTTTGTAGTATTTAATATTGTATAAAAAAGCCATTCAAACAAATGAATGGCTCAAATTATATTTCCATAAAAATCTTATACCGCAAAACTCTCTCCACACCCACAACTCCTACTTGCATTTGGGTTATCAAAATAAAACCCTTTTCCGTTTAAGCCATCGCTAAACTCAAGCTCGGTATTTACGAGATATAAAAAACTTTTGAGATCGCATACAATTTTTACGCCCTTGTCTTCAAACACTTGGTCCATTGGTTTTACTTCGTTATCAAAATCCATTTTATAACTAAGACCACTACAACCACCACCTACCACACCCACACGAAGGAAGTATGAAGCATCATCTGC
>JANMGS010000528.1:0-3828 GCA_031374745.1 Ferruginibacter sp.
AATTTTAGCTAGTGTGTTTACTATTGTCACTAACGAAAAAGTAATTTTAATATTGCGCCACAATAAAATAAAAAAGTGGAATAAAATGTAGAATAATTACTACTTTTAAATAGAAACTATACAGCCACTAACAATAGAGCAAAACTTACCAAAATATTTCCAATGTAAAAACCCTTTCAATTAAAAGAAAGCAGGTAGTAAGAATACAATGAACGTTATTATTTTTGGGTTAATTTAGTTGAAAAACAGTAAAACCGTTTTTATCAGCCAGCTATTCGTATGAACTATTAAAAAATATCAAAAAAAGCAATACCCAAGCTTATGGTATTGCTTTCCAGAAAGACATTTGGAATTTCTAGGTTTTCATTAAAAGCAAAAGTCATAAAGATGTTGGATGCTATTAAAAGCAATATTGTTTTAAACATCGACAATTATAGCTTTTTTATGTTACTAATGATTATTTTTTTGCTGAAAAGATCGCCTGTAGCTTTTTGATTTTGAATTTTACGAACCACTTCCATCCCATCTACTACTTTTCCAAAAGCAGCAAAACCAAGACCATCTTTTGAAGCACTACCACCAGCATCAAAAGCAGTTTCCTCTCCTATACAAATAAAAAATTCTGTTGTTGCTGTTCCAGCAATTATTCTGGCAAGTGATAAAGTACCATTGGTATGCGAAAGCCCGGTTTGCTTGGTAGATTCGTGTTCGATGCCAGGCAAATTTTTAGGATGTGGCCACAATCCTCCTTGTATCATTCCGTAATTAGTTTCTGGTGTAAGGTCTTCGTTTTTTAATACCCTATAAAAACTTGTATTCTTGTAATACCCAGCATCTACATAAGAAAGAAAAGACGCTACGGTTTTAGGCGCATTTTTTGGAAATAGCTCTGCCTCTATATCTCCGTAGTTGGTAATAATAAGTACATGAGGATTATCGTATTTTTTTTGGTTGCAAGAAAATAGCGAAGCAAAAAATAATAATAGCACTAGATTACGCATAAAAAAATTTGATACAATGTACAAACCATTTTGAATGTTTGGAAATTTTTGGTTTAATTTGAATTATTATAGTAGAAAATAGAATTGTAATATGACAATGGAAAAACGAAGATCTCTCATCATCACTTTGTTATTGGATGAAGCGTCTCAACTATTTTTCGATAAACAACGTAAGCAGTATTTTCCTGCACATGCTAATTACAGCAACGCACACCTTACTTTGTTTCATAAATTACCAGCCAATGAAACGCAGGTTCAAGAAATACTTGAACAAATTTGTAACATTGACAAATTTAACATGCAAGTTGTAAACATACAAAACAACCATAATTTTATAGCTTACGAAATTTCATCGCTCTATCTGTTAGATATTCACTCGACATTACAATTTGCTTTTTCGAAGTTGCTTCATCTAAAAGACAGAGAAATTTTATGGCCCCATATAACGATTCAAAATAAAGTAACCGAATACAAAGCAAAAAAAACACAGCAAAAACTAATGGAAACCTTTGTTCCGTTTACTATAACAGCTATCGGAATTTCTTCGTGGTTTTACTCAAAAAATAAATGGGAAAAACAAAGAGATATATATTTTAAGTAATCAATCCTTTTTTGATTGCAACCAATAATATCCTAGCCCTGCAAGCAAACTACAACATGCAACAACAAACCACAAATTAGTAAAACCAAATTTATCTGCAAATGCTGCGCCACTGCTGCTACCAATAATTTGGGCAGCACTCCACGCCATGGTATACATACCTGCATATTGCCCACGTGTGCGTTGTGTACTGCGAGCTATGTAAAAGCTATTCATAAAGGGCATAGACATCATTTCGCCCAACGTTATTATTACCATTGCAGTAGCAGCTATTAAAAAACCATTGGGTATAGGAATGTTTAATATTAAAAAAGAAATAGCCATTAAAATACAACCATACGTCATCAAAACCAGGTACGGTCTTTTACCTTCTAGTTTAAATACGAGTACCATTTCAAATAAAGCTATCATTAGCCCACTGCCAGCCATTATTACACCAATATTAAACTCCGATAAATGCAATTCTTTTTTAAAAAACAAAGGAATATTGGTAAATAGCTGAAAAAAACAAGCAGCAAAAATTATTTGAAATAGAATAAAATAGAGAAACTTCTTATCTGCATATGGGGAGCGTTCTTTTGCAACTTTAATATTCTTTTCAACTGGCTTGTGCTGTTGCGCTCTCGTAACCATTGGCAATATACCAATGAGCATAAAAGCCCCCGCAATATTTGTAAAGCCATCTACCCAAAAAAGTAAATGATAATTAATAGAAGCCAGCAATCCTCCCAAAGCACTTCCAATGGTAAAGCCTAGATTGATAGATAGCCTTACCAGCGAAAAAGATTGGGTTCTATTTTCTGGGGTACTGTAGTGTGCAATAGCAGTAGCATTTGCCGGGCGAAAACTTTCATTAATCATAGATAAGAAAAAAGTAACTACACAAATGGACGTATAACTACGCATTTGCCCTAGCACAATAAACATAATACCCCCAAAAAACAATGCACAAAACTGCGTATAATAAAATCCGAATTTATCGCTTATTTTTCCACCCAATAAAGCGCCTATTAAAGATCCTACACCATAGATAGCAACAACAAAACCACCTTGCTTTACAGTAAATCCTAAATGATTACAATATAAAGTCATAAAAGCCAACACCATCGTACCACACCTATTTATAAGCATAACAATGCTGAGCAACCACATTTTTCTAGTGAGGCCGTTGTATGCATTTTTATACAAATCTATGGTACGTGCAATCATTTTTTTTCTATACGCTCGTTTAACGAAAAGGAATCCGTCTTAGGTGCTTTATCAAATAAATGTACCCATTCAGAAGGCGGTATTGTTAGCTTCCTAGCTACCGTATCCATCCAAGCCCCATCTACTGTTACCGTAGCAGCGAGGGTATTTTCATTTTTATAAATTTCGCTAATCAATGTCCACCTCCCAAAATCTGCGGAAATTTTGTCTACTTTAAAACTAACTGTCACTTTATCTCCAAAAGTTATTTCTTTTTTAAAAACGCATTCTTCCCTAAAAATAATAGGCCCAAAATGATGCTTCATAAATACGGCTGGTGTAAGACCATGTTCTACCATAAAAGCCATCCGGCAATAGGCACCAAAGTCATAATACTTGGAATGCAAAACATGAAAATTAGGGTCAAGATCTGCCCAACGTATTTCAATATTTTTTTCGAATTTGTTCATATAATTAATTTGAACCACAAAGTCACAAAGAATGAAAGTTTCACTAAGTATTGGAAGGCGAAAACTTACTGTAGCTTTTATAGCTTAGTGGTTAATGATAAAAAAAATCCTTTCCACAAAAGCGAAAAGGATTTACAAAATTAGATTATAAAATTAATTATACATCACGTCATAATATTCTTTCGCCATACGGTTGCTATCAAACTGCCAACGCACATCACGCATACCATTTTTTACTATTTGTCTCCACACATGTTGGTTTTCGTAATACATCGGCAAAATTTGATTTTCCAAAATTTCGTACATTTTTTCTAAATCGTATTCATCCTGCTCATGTGTAGTCATTTTTTCATAATCTACTGGAGGTATCAAAAACCCATTGTTGCCATGGTTTATAAATTCGCATATCCAACCATCGTTTGTGCTAAAATTTACAGCTCCATTCATTGCTGCTGTCATACCGCTTGTACCACTGGCTTCTCTTGGTACTCTTGGGTTATTTAGCCATACATCCGAAGCTTGTTTTAATCTTTTACTCAGGGCCAATTCATAACCTATACATACTGCC
>JANMGS010000559.1:0-3736 GCA_031374745.1 Ferruginibacter sp.
ACAATTTTAGATAAAGTAGGTACAAAATATGCCATCTTAGGTAAAGAAGAAATGTGTACAGGCGACCCAGCACGCAGGGCGGGCAATGAGTTTATGTTTCAAATGATGGCTTACCAAAATATACAAGTGCTGGATGGCTATGGCATAAAAAAAATTGTAACGGCTTGCCCACATTGTTTCAATATTTTTAAAAACGAATACCCAGCACTTGGTGGAAATTATGAAGTAATACACCATGCCACATTTATACAACAACTTATTGATGAAGGTAAGATAACCATGAATGAAGATGGTGCTTTTAAAGGTAAAAAAATAACCTACCACGACAGCTGTTATTTGGGTAGAGCAAATGGTATTTATGAAGCTCCCAGAAAAGTTTTGGAGGCATTGGATGTGGAGCTGATAGAAATGAAACGTTGCAAGAGCAATGGATTGTGTTGTGGAGCAGGTGGTGCGCAAATGTTTAAAGAAGAAGAAAAAGGCGATCTGCGCATTAACATTGAGCGCTCCAACGAAGCATTGGCAACCGGTGCTAGCATTATTGCGGCAGCTTGTCCGTTTTGCAATACTATGATGACCGATGGTGTAAAAAACAAAGAGAAAGAAGATGAAGTAGCTGTATTGGATATTGCGGAGTTGGTAGCGGCCTCCCTGGCCCCCTAAATCCCCCACAGGGGGACTTCAGCCTCTAATAAATAGTTAGTTGATTTTATTTTTTGAAGATTAAAATTTTCTAATTCGAATCAATTTTTAAGAGTGGCTAAATTACCCTAATGTGCTTTGGCGGCTTTGCACATTTCATTTTCATTATGTTACTTTCATTGTGCAATTGATTAAAATAGTTTGAAAAAAAATAATATTCTTTGTTTTAAATAAATTATTCATTATCAATTATTCATTATTCATTATAAAATTATTCATTAACCATGTCTTTTAATATCACAGAACACCTCCCCGAATATTTTGAAGATACACCCCGTGTTTGGATTTACCAAAGCGACCGGATATTTTTTATGCAAGAGGCATTGGAAATAGAACCCATGCTCGACAATTTTGTTAAAGAATGGAAAAGCCACGGCATCCCTGTAAAAGGTTATGCTAATTTATTTTTTGGACGATTTATTATTCTTATGGCAGACGAAAATGCAACAGGAGTAAGTGGATGCAGTACCGATAGCTCTGTACACCTTATAAAAGAAATTGAAAAAAAGTTTGCCGTAAATATGTTTAACAGAACCTTACTTAGTTTCTATATAAAAGATAAAGTAGAGCAACTACCATTGTCTCAGTTAAGTTATGGGATAGAAAATGGTTTCATTACGCCAAACACTTTGTATTTTGATAATACAATTCTCAATAAAAAAGCATTGGAAAACAATTGGATAACAGAGGCCAAAAATACTTGGTTGGCTGGTAAGTTTGAATTAGGGAAAAATATAAGTTGAAATTTATTAAAGTAACATCCAAAGTTTTGATTTAAATCAGTAAATTTGTTATAAAATAAATCAAATTATTAGACTACAAATATCAAAATTGTGAATAATATTATTGAAAATTACAAAAAAATTAAAGCATCCATACCCGAATTGATAGAAATGAGTGGCTATAGGAATGATTATATTGCCAAAAGGATGGGTATGAAACCTGCAAACTTTTCTGTAAAAAAACAACGTGGCAATTGGAGTGAAGATGAATTAGAAATGATATTAAATGCCATAACAAACCCTACGGATGATGTAGAAAATTTTTTGATGCTACAAGAAATGCGCTCTTTAAAAGAGGATGAAAATCTAACAGCCTCGGCATTTAAAAAAGAAATGAAGTGGAAATAATTTATAAAAGAAATTTCCTTAAACAATTATTGGCACTTCCAAAGAGTGTACAAGATGATGTTAGAAAAATACTTGTTTTACTTGAAAATGCTAAAAGCCTTCAAGACAGCTGTGTAGACTACAAATTCATGGTAGGTCAAATGAAAGGCGAAAAATATTTTAGGATAAGGTGCGGTGATTATAGAATTGGTATTGAAAATATTAATCCGACAGTTATCGTAATTACTATTGTAAAAAGAAACGATATCTATAAAAAATTCCCTTAAACAAACCAACTATTAGAATCCCATTCAAATTATTTCCTTTCTTCTGCCAACCTGTCATTTCTATCCTTCAAAAGTTTATCTTTGCAACCAAATAGTTAATAGAAAATGCAGGATACGCTTACTTTAAAGCAACACGACGAAACTAGACAGGGAGAAGCATTTGCGCCCATAAGCAGCGCTTTAGATAATCCAATAAAAAGTTTTTATATAGAAAGCTATGGCTGTGCTATGAACTTTGCAGATAGTGAGGTGGTAGCATCCATTTTAGGCGAGCAAGGTTTTGGAGCGGTAAAAACACCCGAATTAGCAGATTTAATTTTAATAAACACTTGCTCCATAAGAGAAAAAGCGGAAGATACCGTAAGAAAAAGACTTACAGAATTCCGTAAAATAAAAAAAGCCAAGCCAGGACTTATCGTTGGAGTATTGGGTTGTATGGCAGAAAGGTTGAAAGGTACTTTCATTGAGCAAGAAAAATTGGTAGATATTGTTGTAGGACCAGATGCATATAGGAGTTTACCAGGATTAATAGAAGAAGCTGCCACTGGGCAAAAAGGCGTAAATGTTTTATTGAGCAGGGAAGAAACCTATGCAGATATCTCTCCAATTCGTTTAAATAGCAATGGCGTTACGGCCTTTGTAAGCATTATGCGAGGTTGCAACAATATGTGTTCTTTTTGCGTAGTGCCTTTTACCCGTGGTCGTGAGCGTAGTAGAGATGCTGCTAGTATTGTACAAGAATGTGAAGCATTGTTTAATGAAGGGTATAGAGAAGTTACCTTGCTTGGGCAGAATGTGGATAGTTACCATTGGATTGATAATAGACAAGAGATATTAGACACAAGACAAAAGAATACCACGGATTCTAACGAATTAAATCCGCTACAATCTTCCAGTCATCTCTCCCCTTCGGGGAGGATTGGAGGGGCTATAACCTTCGCCAATCTTTTAGAAATGGTAGCATTGGTTTCTCCCCTACTCCGTGTTCGGTTTTCTACATCGCACCCAAAAGATATTACGGACGAAGTGCTGTTTACGATAAAAAAATACGAGAACATTTGTAATTATATTCACTTACCTGTACAAAGTGGTAGTAGCAGAATCTTACAATTAATGAACAGAACCTACAGTCGTGAATGGTATATTGCCAAGGTAGATAGAATTAGAGAGTTGATACCGGATTGCGGAATTTCTACCGATATGATTACCGGTTTTTGTACAGAAACAGAAGCAGACCACCAAGAATCATTGTCGTTGTTTGATTATTGCAGGTACGATTTGGCCTATTTATATTTTTACAGCGAAAGACCTGGAACATTGGCCGAACGTAGGTTTGAAGACGATGTACCCTTGGATGTAAAGAAAAGAAGGCTGCAAGAATTGGTAGATTTGTATCGCCAACATTCTCTGCGCACCATGCAAAAAGAAGTGGGTAAAACTTTTAAAGTATTGGTAGAGGGTTTCTCCAAAAAAAGTGATGAACAGTTACAAGGTAGAAATGACCAAAACAAAGTGGTGATTTTTGCAAAGGAGGATTTTGTAAAGGGAGATTATGTGATGGTAAAAATTACGCATTGTACAGCTGGCACTTTGTTTGGGGATGCGGTAAAAGATTAATTATGAAAAAACTACTTTTAC
>JANMGS010000564.1:0-1633 GCA_031374745.1 Ferruginibacter sp.
TTATATGTAAGAGAAGGTTGTTATGTATGTCATTCGCAAATGATACGCCCTTTCCGTACAGAAACAGAGCGCTATGGCGAATATTCCAAAGCGGGAGAATTTGTGTACGACCATCCATTTCAATGGGGCAGCAAGCGTACGGGGCCCGATTTGGCTAGAGAAGGATCATCTGCCAATGGAGGAAGGTTAAAGAAAACCAACGGTTGGCATTTTCGCCATTTTAGGGAACCTTCTTCTATGAGTGAAGGTTCTGTAATGCCTGCTTATCCTTTTATGCTAGAAAATGATTTAGATATTTCAACAACGGCAGCTAAAATAAATGCCATGCGTACCCTAGGTGTTCCTTACGAAAAAGGGTATGAAAAAATTGCGAATGAAGATTTAGCAGATCAAGCAAATCTTATTGCAGCAGATTTGAGATCAGATAGCATAAGGATATCGCCTAAAAAAGAAGTGATTGCTTTGATTGCCTATATGCAACGCTTGGGAAGAGATATTAGTAAAAATAAAACAGCCACCTTTAATAGATAAGCCATGTTTAAATTCATAAAACAATATGCTGAAACCATCGATGGCGTAAGTATTTATCCGATCATTTCTTTGTTCATCTTCTTGATATTTTTTATAGTGCTGTTGGTTTATGTAAAAAAAATGGGCAAAGAAAGAATAACGACCCTATCCAACCTCCCATTGGAAGATGAAGAAAAAAATAACTCAACCTTATAAAACATATTGTATGCATTTCATTCACTTAATAAAGAAAAAATTTATTCTCTTACTTGCTACAATAATAACAACGGGTAGCATTATAGCCCAAAGCCCAGCGGCGGCTACTGAAAAAACCGTTACTTCAAGTAGCAATTTACTCGCAATCTTATTGGTAATTATGACCATTGTGTTGGCATTTGTAATTTGGGGCTTGGGCCAAGTACTCATTGTAATGAGCAAGCAAGTATTAGAAAAAAGTAAAGAAGCAAAAAAAATAACCAGCTTATTGGTAATTGGAATATTGTTGTCTACACAAAATATTTTTGCGCAAACCACCGCATCTTCGGTAGCAGTAAAAGTAATTCCTAATTATGGTGGACTAACAGCTACTACGTTTTATATGTTTGTAGCCGTAATATTAATGGAAATATTTGCTATCTTTTTTATTGCATTCTCCATACAAAGGATGCAACAAGAGTTGACTCCGGAAAAAGCGGAAGCGCCAGAAAAAGAATCTTCCATGCGAAAAATATGGAGCAAGCTAGACCAGAAATTATTTACAAAAGCCATACCAGTAGAAAAAGAAGCAGATATTATGCTTGACCATGATTATGATGGTATAAAAGAACTAGACAATGCTTTGCCACCATGGTGGAAATACGGGTTCTACATTACTATTGCAGTAGCGTTTATTTACATTTTTAATTTTCATGTATTTGGCAATGGGCAAAATCCTACACAAGAATACAATGCCGAAGTAGTACAGGCACAAAAAGAAAAAGAAATATTTGAAGCAAATAATAAGGATAAAATAGATGAAAAAAATGTGCCCTTAGCAGATGCAACTGGATTGGCATTTGGCAAAAATGTTTTTGAAACCAAATGTTGGTCATGCCACGGAAAGTTGGGCGAGGGCATGGCAGGG
>JANMGS010000870.1:0-8163 GCA_031374745.1 Ferruginibacter sp.
ATACAATCTAATTTTACTTGGGCAGCAACAGCGGCAAATTTTAAAACAATTGTTTTCACCAATACTACCGTTGTACCTGCTACGGGTGCTACCGCCGTTTGGTCATTTGGAGATGGCACTACAGCCTCTACATGGAATGCAACCCACACGTACGCACAAGCTGGCAGGTATGCAGTATGCCTTCGCACACAACTGGGTACATGTGTAAGCTACAAGTGCGATTCAATAACAGTTGTAGCTCCACAACCAACTTGCAATCAATTGTCTTTATTTACTTTTGTAAGATCTACCTCCAATGGCAATGTAATAACCTTTACGCCAAATTATATTGGCAATGATATACAATACACTTGGACTTTTGGAGATGGTACTGGAACTCAATCTGGAACTACGATTACCCATCAATTTACCAATAGTGGTAACTATACTGTTTGTCTTACTGCATTCAAAAATAATAACTGTGCATCTACCACTTGTAGCACTATTTATATAGCTCCAAATTGTAACGATATAACGCTAGGCTTTAATGATGTAAGAGATACGTTGGTACCAAATAGGGTTAGGTTTGTAGCAACTTCAAATATTCCTACAACCAATCAGGTATGGACAATAACAAGAGTACCTACAACCCCTGGAACGGGTACGATAACCATACAAGCAAATAATCCTACTTATGTTTTCTTAGACTCAGGCTATTATAGGGTATGTTTGAAAGCAACATTTGCCAACGGTTGTATAAAAGAATATTGCAGGGTTATTAGAATTGCACAATCTATACCAGTAACAAATAGTTGTACCTTACAATTGTATCCTAACCCAGCCAGCTCAATTGTAAATGCACATATAACGCTTGCACAGCCGCTGTTACTAAATGCATTAATATACAATACCATGAATATGCTTGTTGCCCAAAAACAACAACAAGGCATAGTAGGCAATAATATTGTAAGTATTAATATTGCTACTTTACCTGCTGGTATTTATACCTATCGATTATTATATGGAAATCAAGTTTGTACACAAACATTTGTAAAACAATAACCCCTGCTCAACAGAGTGGGCAAAAGAAGCTCATACCTTACCTATAATAAAGGCTACTCAAATAACGAGTAGCTTTTGTTATTTATTTATGAATTGGAACGGTCAAAAAATAAGGAAAAATAAAGAAATCAAAGTGATCAAAAGTACCTCCTGTGGAGAAATTCAGGGAGGCTACCTCCCAAACATTTTATCCATATCTTCCTTTTTAAAGCTCATATATGTAGGCTTGCCTGTAGCGGTTGCGTTGGGCGTTTCGCATAAAAATAAATCCTCTGTAAGTTGTTTCATTTCTTTTTTAGAAAGTGCCGTGCCCATTTTTATTGATTGCTGCAAGGATAAGGAACGCAGTAATTTTTCTCGTTTAGAAAATTTAAGATCGTTGCTAAAATGTTTGTATTGCTCCAATAGTTTTTCAATGGCGTTTGTATCTCCTGCATTGTGCATATCTGCAGGCGTTCCCTGTATTACAAAAGTATTGTTGCCGAATGGCTCTATTTGATAGCCCAATAAATGTAAGTCTGGTAATAATTCTGACAGCATTACCGTATCTGCAGGAGCAAGCTCTATGGTTGCAGGAAATAAACTTTGCTGCGTAGCAATGGCTTTACCTGAAACGGCATTGGCAAAACGCTCATACAAAATTCGTTCATGCGCATTTTGCTGGTTAATTAATAAATATCCGTTGTCATTTTGAACAATTACATAAGCAAAGTGTATTTGGGAAAAATCGTTGTGTTCTGCTGGCTTTTCATTGTTTGAATACAACTTTTCAAAAACGGGTACTTGTGTTCCAGTAGCAATATCATTTTGCTCAGTAGGTTTTTCATAAAAATCTTTCCAATGTGCCAACTCACTTTTCTTTTCTATAAAATGTGCCTGGTTTTTTTGTGTAAATGTTTGAAACAATTGTGAGGACGATGCAGAGGAACGATGCTGTTCCGTCATTGGTTTGTTTACAGCATCTAAATTTTGAATGGTTGCATCCAATTCGAAATCCAATGTGGGTGTAATACTAAATTGTGCCAATGCATGTTTTACAGCACTCTGCACAAAGGCATACACAATTTTTTCATCTTCAAATTTTATTTCTTGCTTGGTTGGGTGCACATTTATATCCAATTGTGCAGGATCTAAATCTATGAAAAGGGCATACATTGGAAAACTGTCTTTCGGTATCATATCCGAAAAAGCGCTCATGACAGCATGGTTGAGGTAAGCACTTTTTATAAAACGATTGTTTACAAAAAAGTACTGGTCGCCCCTTGTTTTTTTGGCTGTTTCTGGCTTGCCCACAAAACCGATGATGTCCAAATAATCTGTACGTTCTTGTACGCTTACCAGTTTGGCGTTGTAATTATTTCCAAGAATTTGTACAATACGTTGTTTGAGGCTCCCCTTTTCTAAATGAAAAACCTGTTGCCCATTTGATGACAAGGAAAAAAATATTTCGGGGAATGCCATGGCTACCCTTGTAAATTCATCTATAATATGGCGAAGTTCTGAAGGGTTGCTTTTTAAAAAATTTCTGCGAGCAGGCACATTAAAAAAAAGATTTTTCATGGCAATACTCGTACCCGTGGGTGCAGCAATGGGCTCTTGTTTTTTTACAACACTGTTTTCTATTTCTATGTAAATGCCCGCTTCATCCTCCGCTCTCTTTGTTTTAAGTTCTACTTGGGCTACGGCAGCAATACTTGCCAATGCCTCCCCTCTAAAACCCATTGTTTTTATTCGAAACAAATCCTCTATACTGCTTATTTTAGAAGTAGCATGCCGCTCAAATGCCATACGAGCATCGGTTTCGCTCATGCCTTTTCCATTATCTATAACTTGTATAAGTGCCTTACCTGCATCGCTTACAAAAAGCTGTATCTCTGTAGCACCTGCATCTACTGCATTTTCCAACAATTCTTTTACTGCACTAGCTGGCCTTTGTATTACTTCGCCCGCCGCTATTTGATTGGCAATATTATCTGGCAATAATTGTATGATATCCGACAAAATAAGAAATTATTTAGCTGCAAATTTACTTAGACCTATTCAAAATCTAGTAAAAGAAAATTTGAAACTGCATAGAAACAAAAAAGCCCATCAAACTGACGAGCTTTTTACTATTATATTAGAATTCATTTAAGCTTTCTCTAAACGCTCCGCCACTTTATCCCAATTTACCACATTCCAAAATGCCTCTAAATATGCCGGGCGCTTGTTTTGGTATTTTAGATAATATGCATGCTCCCATACATCGCATCCCAATATGGGTGTGCCTTTTACCTCTGAAATATCCATTAGCGGATTGTCTTGGTTTGGTGTAGAACAAATAGCCAACTTACCATCTTGCACAATAAGCCAAGCCCATCCACTACCAAAACGGGTTGTACCTGCTGCATTAAATTTTTCTTTGAATGCATCAAAAGAACCGAATGCTGCGTCTATGGCTTCTGCCAATTTTCCGGTTGGTTTTGCGCCATTGTTGTTTTTTAGAGAATCCCAAAAGAAAGTGTGGTTCCAATGTCCGCCACCATTGTTGCGCACTGCGGGGCTTATGCTACCTGCATGTGCTACCAGTTCTTCAATAGTTTTGTTTTCATTTTCTGTACCTGCAATTGCTTTGTTTACATTGTCCACATAGGCTTGGTGGTGCTTATCGTGGTGTATATGCATGGTTTCTGTATCAATATGTGGTTCCAATGCCTCGTATGCATATGGTAGCGGTGCTAAAGTAAATGCCATTGTATTAGTTTTAAAAAGATTAAAAATGATGTATTGCAAAATTAATGGCTATAAACTGATTTTTACTTTTCTTTTTACAGAAAAATCTTACATAATTTGCGCAATTAGGAATACTTCAGTTTTGCTAGCTATATAGGATATTAACTTACCCCTTTTTCTTTCATGATACTGTTGAGCCATTTTAACATCGCAAAAATGATACAGGTTGCAAACAGTAGTAATCCAAAATTTACCCAAAAGAAATTAGCCTTGTGCTCGTAACCATCCCACATAGTAGCCAATAAGCCAGATAGTTTATTGCCAATGGAGGTAGCCAAAAACCACCCACCCATCATTAAAGAAGTGATGCGAACAGGGCTGAGTTTAGATACCAATGAAAGCCCCATTGGACTGAGTAATAATTCGCCAATTGTTACTACCCCATAAGTTCCCATAAGCCACCATACACTTGCTTTTTCGGTACCATTATGGGTTATATAAGCGGCACCTACCATCACCAAAACAGACAATGCAGATATTAATAAACCAAAAGCAATTTTGGTAGCGGTGGATGGTTCTTTATTTTTTCGTCGCAAAAAAGCAAAAAATGCAATGATTAGTGGTGTTAATAAAATAACCCAACCCGGGTTTATAGATTGGCTTAACGGTGTGCTCCAAAGTGTAGCCTTTTCGCCATCTTGTGGGAGGCTTGCTGGTTTTACATTTTTAAAATAAGTAGGATAGTTGTACTCTTTTAAAATTTTCCCATTTTTCTTTTGCAAAACAAATTTTGCATCATACAAATCAATAGAATCCTTTTTATATTCAATGTCTTTTGCAAGTTTTACGCCACTTATCACATCAGCAGCTTTCCCTTTAATTTCCCTATTGGTATAATTATCTGCCCAAATGGTGAGCGCAGTTCCATTTTGTTTGAAGACGGCCCAAAATAAAATAACGGCCGCAAAGATAGCAAGCAAGGCAGCTATAGGCCTTTTCTCTTCTTTGGTTGCTTTAAAATATAGGGAAGCATAAAAATAAAGCACAGGTATACAAGCAAAAATAAATGCGTCGTTGCTATCGCTCTTAAAAATATCGCCCGGTATTATCCAACCAAGGATGCCCGCAACCAAAGAAGGGATAAATATGGTAAGTACAATTTTACTAAAGGGCATATCCGCTGCTGTCATCGGCTTTAAGATATCACCCGATTTATAATGTCTGGTACCTGTAATAAATATAATAACACCCAAAAACATCCCTATTCCAGCTGCAACAAATGCATACTTCCAGCCCCAAACGATAATAATGGCAGCACTAAAAAAATTGCAAATAAATGCCCCCACATTTATACCCATGTAAAAAATATTGTAACCCTCGTCTTTGCGTTGTGTATATTCGGGTGTAGAATATAAATTACCCAATAGTGTACTAATATTGGGTTTGAAAAATCCATTGCCAATAATGACCAACGACATAGAAACATACAGCATGGTAAGGCTGTGCACAGCCATTAGGCAATAGCCTATGCCCATCATTAGCCCCCCTGCAATAATAGATTTGCGATAACCAAAATACCTGTCTGCCAATAAGCCTCCTATAAATGGCGTTAAAAATACCAGCGCTATAAAAGTGCCATACAAATCAGACGCTTCTTTATTGCTCATAGAAAAACCTATCTCCACATTTTTTAAATACAGCAAAAAAATACCTATCATTAAATAATACCCGAAGCGTTCCCACATTTCGCTAAAAAAAAGAAAAGGCAGGGCTTTTGGGTGTTTTTTCCACATATCTAATAATTTTAAAAAGAAAGATAAAAAGAAAAGGCGACTTTTTGAAGAGTCGCCTTTGATAAATATAAATTACTTATTTATTTTACGCCATGCATCATTTTTCTTAAAACTGGAGTAAGTAAGAATAATAAAACTGCTGCGATACCAGTTAGAACAACAAAGACCATAAAAAATTCATACAAATTATGTATTTCCACACCTACAAATACAGGGTTTGCAGCACTTATTTGATTTGTATCTAATAATTTTAATTGCTCTGCAGTAGGTGTTATTGTTTTATTTAGCACTCCCTGTAAGTCTATCCCCAGCTCTTGCGCTTTTTTAAATTTATCGCCTGTTGCTGGTATCAGAGCACCCAACGAACCTGCAAGCGCATAACCTGCAGCATTAGATAAAAAGAATACACCGAACAATAACGATGCAAAACGCTTTGGCGATAATTTACCTACCAAAGAAAGGCCAATAGGCGATAAACAAAGTTCAGCAAATGTTTGAATAAGGTATAAAAGAATTAACCACTTAATAGCAAGTAAACCTGAATTTCCAAGATCTTTTACATTGTAAGCGATTATTAAGTAACTAAGTGCTATGAGTCCTAATCCAATTGCTTGCTTAGCTGTAGATAGTGGTTCTTTGCCATTGGCACGCAACTTATCCCACAACATACTAAAAGGAAATGCAAATGCAAATACAAAAGCTCCGTTAAAAATTTGCACCATTGATGGTGGCATGTTCCACCCAAAAAAGTTTCTATCGCACTGGTTATCTGCAATAAATGTAAGCGAAGACCCTGCTTGCTCAAATGCCGCCCAGAAAAAAATGATAAAAAAGCCTACAATATAAATAACCAATATCCTTTGTAATTCAACCTTGGTTAATGATTTATCAGAAATGATTAACCCTGCTAATGTTAGACCCAAAGCATAAATGATAGGATAAATAATTGTTTTTACAGGATTAGTGCCTGCTAACATATATCTAAATAAAAAGAACAATGCCACAAAAGAAATACCTGCCAAAATCAGCGATTGTGTTGAAAATACTGCTTTCTGAGCTTCTCCTTCTTCATACTGAGAAGCATCATTGTGCTTAGGTAATCCTCCCAAAGGTTTACCATCAGGAGTGGTTACATATTTATCTTTCAAAAAATAAAAAACCACCGTGCCCAATACCATTGCAATAGATGCTGCTAAGAAACCCCATTTAAAAGCGTGGATATCTCTTATGCCTGCAGCGTCTTTTACATCCCCAACAAGCGGACAAATTAGCTGCCCCAAAAATGCACCAAGGTTTATACCCATGTAAAAAATTGTAAAAGCGGTATCTAGTTTGGATTTTTCTTGCTTAGGGTAAAGACTACCAACCATACTTGAAATATTTGGCTTAAAAAAACCATTGCCAAAAATAACAATGGTAAGTGCAGACCATAGTAAAGTATTTGCAAGACTTAAATTAGAACTAAAAACAGATGCACTTATAAACAATAAAAACTGCCCAACCGCCATCATCAATCCTCCCAGCATAATACAATTCCTATTTCCAAAAAAACGATCTGCAACAAAACCTCCTAGCATAGGCGTGAGATAGCAAAGGCCTAAAAATCCGCCATAAATCAAAGAAGCATCTGCTTCTTTCATCATTAAAGAGTTTACCATAAACAAGGTAAGAATTGCTCGCATTCCATAAAAGTTGAAACGCTCCCACATTTCTGTTCCAAATAGTACCCAAAGTCCTTTTGGATGTTTTGATTGTATTTGTTGTTCCATCATAATAACTAATTTAAATGAGCAAGGTTTTAATAAATGAATACTCAAAATAAGCAATTCTTTTTAAAAACACCATTTCAATATGCCACATCAGCTTTTTTGCAACTTATAAAAAACCAATATTATCTTTTGCAAAAAAACTTTTTTAGTAAAAAAGTAAATTATATTCGCAATAATCTAAAAATCCTAAAAAAAATCTAATATGAACATTCTCATCATAGGTGCTGGTGGCCGTGAAAATACTTTTGCATGGAAACTGAAACAAAGCCCTTTATGTGATAAAATATTTATTGCCCCTGGTAATGCAGGCACAGCCGCTTTTGGCATCAATTTAGACATAGCTGTCTCCGATTTTGAAAAACTTTCCGCCGCAGCAATAAAAAACAGCATTGACCTTATTTTGGTAGGCCCAGAGGAACCATTGGTAAAAGGAATAACAGATTTTTTTAACCAAAATGAACTTACCAAGCATATTAAAATAATTGGCCCATCCAAAGAAGCCTCCCAATTAGAGGGTAGCAAAGCATATGCAAAAGATTTTATGAGCAGGCATGGCATACCAACAGCAGCTTATAGGGAATTTGTAGCAGCTGATTTTGATGCAGGTTTAGAATACATTGACCAACAAAATTTCCCATTGGTATTAAAATCAGATGGATTGGCAGCTGGTAAGGGGGTGCTTATTTGTACCAGTAAAATTGAAGCAAGGGCCGAATTTGAGCTGATGCTTATTCGTTCTAAATTTGGTGATGCGGGTAAAAAAGTGGTAATTGAAGATTTTTTGCAAGGAATAGAAATGAGTGTTTTTGTACTTACAGATGGAAAAAATTATATACTACTTCCAGAAG
>JANMGS010000596.1:0-2049 GCA_031374745.1 Ferruginibacter sp.
ATAGTATCGTCATCATCATTTTCCCTTATAATAGTAATTTCTTCAATAACATACGGATTCAATTCACCCGTATTTTTGAACCGCCGTACCCAATGCCCATGCCACATATGTTTGTAGGATATCAATTTTGGTAGTCACAATTGACATCATCCTTGCATCCTCATTGGCATGACCATTGCCGTCATCATTATTATTGCTGTGATCGTATCATTCGTCGTTGGAATCGTATACGCATGGACCGGATTGGATAATAAGGATACTAAGAGGATCCATCCATTCATGGTGTAAAAATCACGTGTCACATCCACATCGGATAAACGATATACCAAATCGGATAATATGGATAGGATGTTATCACTTTGGACGGCGGTACCAACAATATCATGCTGTCCTTCCTCGTTTTGATGATTGTGATGTTAGCTGCCTGTCGTCGTTCTGTCTTCGTCGGTTCTCTTTTGCTGTCTGATATTACTTTTGTCGGACTGTCCGATGTTGGGCGATGCTTCTTCGTTTTGCTGCTGTGATATTTTTGTGATATTTTACTTGTATTTTTGTAAATAAAAAACTAAACAAAGCTAAATAATCGTATATTGTTTAGTTAAATGTTTATTTCATTTTAAATAAATATTCAACTAACAAAATTAATTTATTTATTTTATAATAAATTGATTATCAACTGATTAGGTTTTATTATTCATTATTCATTATTTATTTTTAATTATCATCATGGAATCTAAAAAATACTTTTCTTTGACGGTACAAACCATTTATGAACTTCTGACAGGGCTTCAATTAATTTTTGTACCGAACTTACTATTGGCAACTTTTGGCTTTGCGCCAACCACCGAAATCTGGATAAAAGTAATGGGAATACTGGTGCTTTCAGCTGCTATTTTTTACTACACTTTAAGTAAAAATCCATACACGGAAATTGTGCGGGCGAGCGTTTTTATGCGCTTACTGATAGCAAGTGGCTTTGTACTTTTGGTAGCGACAGGACAGGTAGGAGCAACACTGATTTTATTTGCAGGAATAGATTTCGCAACTGCAATTTGGACTTGGACAGAGCTAAAAAAATGATGAATTAAAAATTAGAATTAATAAGATGAAATTATTCTACTTTTATCCTGAATAATTCGTTGATTTTCAGCACATTAAAGTCTTCCCCTTCGGGGAAGATTTAGATGGGGCTGTTATTTTTGTATTAAAAATGGCTTACATACTGAGAAAATATAAACCTAATTTTTTTACAAAAACCTATTTTATAATGAAAAAAGTTACTTTTTTACTCCTTTTTTGTACCTTATTTGCCCTAAGTACAAATGCACAACCTGATTATAAAACGATAACACCTTTTTTCAAAAAATACATTTCAGAAGAAGGGATTATTGATTATGTGAAGCTGAAAAAAAACAAGTCGGAACTTACGAAAACACTGAAAAAATTGACCGATATGCCACCGCAGGAAGATTGGCATAGAAACGAAAAATTAGCGTATTGGCTCAATATTTATAACCTACAAATGGTGTCGATGTTGGTGGATAATTATCCAACAAAAAATATAATGGACTTATATGGAGGAAAAATTTGGCAGGTAAAATGTGTAGAAATTGCAGGTAAAAGTTATTGTCTTGATGAGATAGAACATGATATTATTCGCAAAGAACTTAAAGAGCCTCGCATACATTTTGCCTTGTATTCGGGTGCAGTTTCAAGCCCTGCTTTGCTCAACGACGTGTTCACACCTGCAAATATGAACGAGAATTTTGAAATACTGACCAAACGTTTTATCAATTCTCCCAATAACAGCATTTCAAGCGAAAAAGCAGAACTTTCGCAAGTTTTTCAATGGTACAAAGATGATTTTAAAGACCTCATTACTTTTGTCAATAAATATTCTAAAATAAAAATAAATGCTGCAACCGAAATTGCTTATTTAGACTTTAATTGGAACTTAAAAGAAGCTGCCATAAAACCGAAAGTTACGCCTACTATACCTATAATACCTGCTTTTTAGTTTTTTTATTATTAAAAACTAAAAACTAAAAA
>JANMGS010000615.1:0-3146 GCA_031374745.1 Ferruginibacter sp.
TTTATAACTCGTAAGCAAACAGTATAAGTACCAGGTTGCGTATAAACATGAACTGGGTTTACTTGGTTAGAAGAAGTGCCATCACCAAATGTCCAGCGAATAGAATCTGTATTGCTAAGTGGAGCAGATGTATTGGTAAAATGGTAAGTGTAAGCTGCTACTGTTGGTAAACTATCTCTGTACCAAGTAAAGTTTGCTACTAGGGTGCAGGCAGGCGGACCATTAATTATGATTTGCTTGCAAAATTCACTGATGCACGGTGGTGTGCCTGCGGGTGTAAAATTACTTTTTACCCTAATGCAAACTGTATAAGTACCTGGTTGGGTATAAACATGATTGGGATTAGTTGCGTAAGAAAAAGGTGAACCGTCGCCAAAATTCCATCTTATAGAATCTGCAGCATTGTAACCACCGGTTTGGTTGGTAAATTGTATGGTAGCAGGTGTAGTGGCAGAATCTGGTGTGTTTGTAAAATATGCTTGTAAGTTACAAGGTAATCCTATAGTATCTAAACGACAAGTTTCGCTAAAACAACTTGATAAAGTACCATTAGCATTTCTTTTGATTACTCTTAAACATACATTGTAAATACCATAGTTTGCATAAGTATGAGATGCATTATATGTATTAGAACTTGTACCGTCACTAAAAGTCCACCTAATGGAATCTGAAGGCGCTATATAATTTGAACCATTGTAATAATAACGCTGTAGAAGGTTTGAATTTGTTATCCAAGAATTGAAAGATGTAGTAAGCAAACAAGCTCCTTGTACGACACTTATTTGTTGAAAAATGGAATCTCTACAATAGTTATTGCCAGAATTGGGGTTATTTCTCCAAACATGATGTTCTACTTGAAATGTGCCAGTTGGAAAAGTATGTGTAGGTGAGACGGCATAACTATAGCTACTACTAACACCTCCATCATTAAAATACCAATAATGCTGAACATTGGGAGAATCTAAAGTAAGCGGCGATGGAATAAACTTTACTGTAGAGCCATTTAAAAACTGCGTAGTAAATGTAGGTGTACAAGCCAATTGCGCTTTTGTTTGAAAAGCAAAAAGTGCAAACAGCATAATTAAAATAGCATAAAACTTTTTCATACAAAAATTTTAAAGATTTGGTAATCGGGTGTTCATATTAGATACTGGCAAAGGTTTAAACGTTGCCTCCAATACCATTAATTATTTTCCCTTATTTGTAGTAGTAGTTTTTCTATGGCACGCCTACCAGCCCTTGCAGCACCACTAAAGCTGTTGATTTGGACACTAAATATAAGCATTTTATTCTTTTTAGTAAATAAATAGCCGCTTAGGGATACATTGTTACTCATAGAGCCTGTTTTGGCATAAATAGAGCCTATGGCATCTTTGTAATAACTTTTCAATGTCCCTTCTCCACCGGTTGGTAAAATCCTTTTCATTCTATCAATACCAAATTCGCTTTGTAATTTATCTAGGATATAAATAAAATCTTTTGGCGAAAACAAATTATACCTGCTAAGGCCAGAGCCATCTACCCAACGAGGTTTTGTGGGAATATCGTTTAAATCTGTTTTTAACAATGTGTCAATAATGTCTTCATCACTCATGTAGCCGAGTTTTTCATTGCTTACCATGAGTAGTGTTTGCTCTGCAAAAAAATTATCGCTGTTGTGCATCATAGGGCGAAGGAGGGAGTCGGTGGGGCGGGAATAGAATTTACTTGATTTGAAATCATTGTCTATCATAAATCCGATGGAGTCTATGTTTTTATTAATTTTTTCAGCGAAAAATGGGTACATCCTTGGATGCATAAAGTTGCTTTCATTAATTACAAATGGAATTTCTATTTCGGTAAATTTATTCCCAGCATTAAACACAGTAAATTTATTTTTATTTAATTCTCTATAGAACTTTGCATTTGTCATTTCTCCTAATAACTGCAACTGCATTATTGGCTCATTAAAATAGGGTTTTCTAAATATGCCAGGAATTGATATTAATTTGTTATTCTGTTTTTCTATATAAACGACATTTCCATAATTTGGGAACCTTGTTCGTTCTGGCATAAAATATTCTTGATAGTCATCCCACGCCCATCCACTGCCATATTTCTCAAACTTGTCATTAATGCAAGATACCAACACTAGCTTTTCTTTTTTTGTATTTATATAATCTAAAAAGAGCTGTGATGTAAAATCCTTGTGTAAAAATGTAGGATCACCTGTAGGTTGAAAATACATTGTATCATTTTTCTCTAAAATTTTAGCATTAACCAAACTATCCCCCAAATATTTCATACCTGCATACAGCGTAAACAATTTTACATTGCTACTGGGTGTAAAGTTTTTCTCTTCGTTATAATTGTATAAATATTTGCCAGTAGCTGGTTCGTATATGCTTATGCCTGCATGGCCAGTTCGCACCGTTGCATCCTTTAAAAAACTATTTATTTGCTTTTTTGTTATTTGGTTTGTGCTTTTGCAGGAGTAAATGGATGAACAAAATAGGAAAATTAAAAAGTATTTCATAGGGAGTTTTATTAAACGCAATCTAGTACATAATAAAAGATAAAAAAAGGCATGCCGATTAAGTGAGCCTGCCCAACGTTAGTAAGGTGACATTTCGAAGTTTTTGGAATGACCATGGCTGGTATTGCTCGGGGAAAAGCCAAAGACTTTTGCCCGAACAATCTTCCGCACGCCACAGGCTAAATCCACTCGCCACAGTAATGCATTCCACAGAGGTTAATCCACTCGCCAAAGGCGAGCGGCTACGGCCACAGGCGAGCGGCTACCACAGGCGAGTGGCTACGAGCGCTCCTGCACTCGCAACCATCTTTCTGGAAAATCATTTTTCCCAGCAGTTAAATAATCATTGTGGCTACAAGCTGTAAATTTCCCATCGGGCATTTGCATCCACCAACGGTTTGTTCTTTTGCTTTGTAAAAAGGTAGTATCTACTTCTGCAAAAACAGTATGGTATTCATTAAAATTACTTCTATCACTTAAAGACGATTCTAAATTCATCCGATGCTTGCCATCTATAAAATACCAAAGCATTTGTGCAATTTGTTTGGCTGTTACTTCATCGGCATCCTTCGCAGGGCTATAGCCATAAATGCCCATACTGTTTAAGTTTGAGCTCATGCCCGCAAATTGC
>JANMGS010000640.1:0-6114 GCA_031374745.1 Ferruginibacter sp.
TCATCACTCACATTAAAAGTTTTTAAATGCGCATCTACTGCTGCATCTGCCACATTTAATCCCCAAAAAATAATAAAAAATAAAACGGAGTAATCCACATTTTGCCTTACCTCGTTTCTAAATATCCTTATACGGTCTGGTTGAGAGCGTACACTGTAGTAAGGTTCTTTTATTAGAATATCGTTTCTAGGATCACTGTCTGAAGCAAGATTGAAAGCGTCTTTTGCCTCCCTATATTGTTTTAAATTTCTAAAAAATAAATAGGTTGGTATGCCTATACCTGCATATACAAGTGGTATTTTCCAATATTTTTTGTTGGTGTATTGACCCCAACCAGGCAGCATAGCCGATCGTTTTATTGCAATACCAGGGTTGTACTTTTTTAAGGCTGCTGTGTCTAAGAATTTATTAAAATTGTTTGTATTGACGGTTATAGTAGAATCTTTTTCCACCACTACTTTTTTTTGAGCAGTAAGAACCAAGCTACTGAACAAGCAAACAAGTAAAAAATAATACAGTTTCATGTGTTCATCATTATTGTTTTTCGCCACATGTTATTCGCCAATGAACATTCCAATTGGTATCAACCTTTGTAATGGCTCATTTCATTAGCTCACATTAATCTTCAATTTATCTAGCAAGCCATTTAATTCTTCTAATGAATAATAGTCGAATGTAATGCTGCCGTTTCCTTTT
This sequence comes from Ferruginibacter sp., assembly GCA_031374745.1. GTDB lineage: Bacteria > Bacteroidota > Bacteroidia > Chitinophagales > Chitinophagaceae > Ferruginibacter. The sequence goes on from JANMGS010000640.1 coordinate 697, forward strand.
TTGTTATGCGCAAGTTTTACTTTTGTACCAAAACTTGATGCTAAATTATCTTCAATTTTTTTAAATGCCGGAGGTAAACTTGATTTTACAGAAGGTTTAACAGCCTCTCCACCAGTATACATCTTTCTTACCAGATCTTCCGTTTGCCTTACCGATAATTCTTTGCTTTTTATTTCAGAAAATATGAAGAGCTGTTTGTCTACCATATCTACATTAATAAGTGCTCTTGCATGGCCCATGCTTATGACACCATTGCGAACAGCAATTTGAATATCTGGCGGCAGCTTTAATAAACGAATATAGTTTGTAACTGTGCTGCGTTCTTTGCCCATACGCTCGGCTACTTTTTCTTGCGTATAATCAAGGTCTTCCATGAGCCTTTTATAGGACAATGCAATTTCTATAGCATTAAGATTTTCTCTTTGTAAGTTTTCTAAGAGCGCAAGTTCCAATAATTGGTCGCTATTGGCTTCTCTAATATAAACAGGCACATCTTTAAGCCCAGCTAATTTAGAAGCCCTGAACCTTCTTTCGCCAGCAATAAGTCTATACTTTCCGCCGGGTATAACCGATACGGTGAGCGGCTGGATAATATTATGCATTTTAATAGAAGCAGCTAATTCACTCAAAGCCGTTTCATCAAAATCTTTACGAGGTTGGTTAGGATTTACCTCTATTTTATCGAGCGGTACCCTATGTGTAGATACTGTTTTTTCTGCAACATCTGTTTTTAGCGTGCCAGCTGTATTTTTTAAATCTGTATCTATGTTTTGCAAAAGGCTTCTTATGCCTTTACCCAACGCATCATTTTTTTTTGATAAACTCATGTTCGATAATTTGAAAATATGCAGATATGAAAATGTGAAAATAAATCCTTCAAGGTTTATACATTTAAACTAGAAGTTTTAGATTATTCAATTTACATAATTAGATCCGCCATATTGTTTCATTTGTATGATTTGTATTTGAATTTGTATTCAATTTTGCACATTTGCATATTTGCACATTTACATTTGCCTCTCTTCTTTAGCTATCTTAGTCAAGTTATTTTTTTGTAAAATTTCCTTTGCCAAATTAAGGTAATTTACAGCCCCCTTGCTGTCGGAATCGTACAAAATGACCGGCTTTCCAAAACTTGGGGCCTCACTCAATTTAGTATTCCGGTGAATAATACTATCAAAAACCATATCGTCGAAATGACGTCTAACTTCACTTACTACTTGATTGCAAAGTCTAAGCCTGCCATCGTACATCGTCATTAATATTCCTTCTATTTGTAATTCTTTATTAAGCCGATTTTGCACAATTTTCACTGTATTCAATAACTTACCCAATCCTTCTAATGCAAAAAATTCTGTTTGCACTGGCACTACCACACTATCCGATGCAACAAGTGCATTTACGGTAATAAGTCCTAATGATGGTGAACAATCAATAACTATAAAATCGTAATTCTCCCTTACTGCTTCCAAAATATTTTTAAGGATTCCCTCCCTATTAGGATAATTAATCATTTCTATTTCGGCCCCAACTAAGTCAATATGTGATGGTATCACATCAAGATAGGTCATTTCCGTTTTTAAAATAACTTCGCTTGCTGTAGCTTCATTAACCATACAATCGTACAAACTTTTAGTAATATTTTGCAAGTCGAACCCTGTACCAGTCGTGCTATTTGCCTGCGGGTCAGCATCTACCAAAAGCGTTCTGTATTCTAGAATGGCAAAACTTGCCGCAAGGTTTATCGCTGTTGTTGTTTTGCCTACCCCTCCTTTTTGATTTGCTATTCCTATTATTCTTGCCATTAGGGTCTTCTCTTAATTTATTTGTTATTTTGGGAATATTTCCTCCAAATGTAAACTTATGCAGGTAATTTTGCAAACTTCGTCAATTTTAGGGAAACTAGGAGCCAAATTTCATAAAATGCTTCTAAACTCATTCATTGAACTTAACGTAAGTGCTTTTTAGGATATCAATTAACAATTAAATTAAGGCAATTGAATATGTACGAATTGCCAATTTTCATATGATAACAATAATAGCTGGAACAAATAGAAAAGGAAGTAATACCAAAAAAGTAGCACTTGAATACAAAAGGCTTTTGCTTGATGAAAAGCTGGAATCCCAAATACTGGCCTTGGACGAGCATGCTGTTTTTGAAAGGAATGACGCTTACGAAAAAATGGAGACAGATTTTTTGAAGACCGCAGATAAATTTATTTTTATTGTTCCGGAGTATAACGGCTCTTATCCTGGGGTGTTAAAAATGTTGATAGACAACAGCGATGTTTCCAAAGTATGGCCTTCCAAAAAAGTTTTGCTTACAGGTGTGAGTACGGGTCGTGCGGGCAACCTTCGTGGGTTAGAGCATCTTACCGGGTCTTTGTTACATTTAAAAATGATTGTACATCCAAACAGATTACCGTTAAGTGTTGTGCATACTTTATTAAATGATGAAGCTATTTTCATTGACGAAGGGACAATTAAAACAATAAAGGCTCAAATTGCTGAGTTTTTGAACTTTTAGAATAAAAAGATTTTTTTGAACCTGCATAACATTTTTTATGCAATAATTTTGAAACAAATCTTAAAAAATTAACCACATTTTATGCGCACACCATTTGGCGTTATTATTTTTCTCTCTATAATGCTTTCATTGGATTTGTATTTTTTTCAGGCAGTAAAAACTGTTTCTCAAAACTTATCTCCAAAAGCTAAAACGATTATCTACGGTATTTATTGGAGTATTACCATTATTGCAGTAATAAGCTTTTTATTATTTGTTTTTACGGAACAGCATTTTCTTGGCAAAAAGGTACGCACCTATCTTTTTGCAATTGTGATAGGTTTATTTCTTGCTAAGATTTCTGCATTTGTATTTTTTCTGGTAGATGATTTACGCAGGGGCATTCAATACTTAGCTGGCAAACTATTTTTTAATAAAACAGATATTGATGATATGAGTGGCGAGGGAATAAGCCGCTCCGTATTTCTTAGCTGGCTTGGCATAGCTGCTGGCACTACTCTATTTGGAAGTTTGCTCTACGGATTTTCCAATAAATACAAATACCAAATAAAAAAAGTAAAACTTAGTTTCGATAATTTACCTGCTTCTTTTAAAGGGCTTCGTATAGTACAGATAAGTGACATACACAGTGGTAGTTTTATGGACAAAGAAGCGGTAGCGCACGGTGTGGAGATGATAATGAAAGAAAACGCAGATATCATTTTATTTACGGGCGATTTGGTGAACAATGAAGCCACAGAAATGGATAATTATAAAGAGGTTTTTAATAAACTAAAAGCTCCTTTGGGTGTTTACTCGATTTTAGGAAATCACGACTATGGTGATTATGTGCAATGGCCTATAAATGGCGTAAGCAAGGAACAAAATTTATTGAACCTGCAAAAAGTGCATGCAGATATTGGTTGGCGCTTGTTAATGAATGAACATGTGGTGCTAGAAAAAAATGGAGAAGAGATTGCACTATTGGGCATAGAAAATTGGAGTAGCAAAGCACGCTTTCCGAAACATGGTCGCATGGATCTTGCACACCCAGGTACCGAAAAATATCCTTTTAAAATTTTGATGAGCCACGACCCCAGCCATTGGGATGCACAAGTAAAAACAGATTATAAAGATGTGGACCTTATGCTGAGCGGACATACGCACGGTATGCAATTTGGCATAGAAATACCGGGTTTTAAATGGAGCCCAGTGCAATACATGTATCCACAATGGAGTGGCCTGTACGAAGCAGGCAAACAAAAATTATATGTGAACCGTGGTTTTGGTTTTATTGGTTACCCTGGCAGGGTTGGTGTATTGCCCGAGATAACGGTTATAGAGTTGGGGTAAATTTTTAGAAATATATTGTATATTTACTAAAAGAAATAAAATGAATGCTGCACCCATTGTAAAATATACAGCAGAAGAATATTTAGAATTGGAAGAAGCTTCTCTAGAAAAAAATGAATTTTATAGAGGAGAGATATTTGCTATGGCTGGCGCCTCTATTCAACACAATCAAATTGTATCAAATACAATGATTGAAATAGGTAGTTATTTAAAAGATAAAAAATGCCGCATTTTTCCTAGCGATTTAAGGATACATTCCATAACTAATTCGTTATTTACCTACCCCGATTTATCTATTATTTGTGATGAAATAGAAACAGTTGGCAAAAGAAAAAATACCGTTACCAACCCTACTGTGCTAATTGAAGTTTTAAGCGCTAGCACCCAAGATTATGATCGTGGTGCTAAGTTTAAATTGTACCGAGATATTGAAAGTTTAAAAGAATATATTTTAATCTCAAGCTTAGAAACATTGGTAGAAAAATACGATAAGCAAGCCGACGGTAGTTGGGTGCTTCATGAATACAAAAGTGAAGTTGATACATTTAAAATTACTTCAATTGATTTGTTAGTAATGGTAAAAGATTTGTATAGAAATGTGCAATTTGAAAGCATAGAGAATGCTGAATAATACATTTTTAATTAAGCTTTAGCAAAATATTCCTCAACTCATCTCTATTCTTCCAAGGTATCTGGTGATCTGCGCCTTGCAGCGTATCAGCAGAAATAGAAGCAGCATTTATCATCATCTTTTTACCATAAGCAATATTTTTAATAGGCACCCAAGTATCTTTATCGCCATGTACAAAAAGAACATTACAGGTTATTTTAGCAAAATCATTTTGTAGTGATATTAAATCTTTTTTAAGATAAAGCAACTCTGTATTGCTTGGACCAAAAGCTCCTGGTAGCGCCCAATAGAATGGACGTACATTCATTATTTTTCGCCAAGTTTCAGTTTTCTCTTGGCCCACATCTATAGCACCTGCTACAATTACAACTTCTTTAAAAAGTGTAGGATTATCAGCCGCCATTTTTACTACTACTGGGCCGCCCATACTATGCCCTACCAAAAACATGGGCTTATCGGTTTTTAATTTTTGCAATATTGGCAATATCATATTGGATTGCGCTTGTAAATGCATGGCTTTACCAAAACTACTATACCCAAAACCTGGCCTATCCACTGCAACTATTCTAAATTGCTTTCGCATTGAGGAGTCCCACATATACTTCATGTAGTGCATCCACGAGCCTGGGCTACCGTGTATGAATACAAGTGTAGGTAACGTATCGGGCCCACAAACGGCATAATGCAAATGACTGCCGTTTATAATGGTATCATGCATTTGAAGGGGTACATCTTTTGATTTAAAAACCTGAGAAGCTTTTTTATCGCTCCAGCGCTCTTTCATTATAAAGCATTGGGAAAGCAGTATCCATATAGCAATTAAACCAATGGAATAAAACAATATTCTTCTCATATACTTCTTGTAACGATGCATGGCAAGTTTTAGTTACAGCAAGTTGGAGCTAAATTTTTATTGTCGCTTGGAGAA
>JANMGS010000653.1:0-6264 GCA_031374745.1 Ferruginibacter sp.
GCAATATTAAAATAAAAACAAATATGCCTGTACCCCATAGCTTTCCACTTCTGCTACGTCCAATTCTGTAAATATTGCCAAATGAACCTACATTACTAACTGGTATGGTTTCTAGTGGTTGATTAAGGTATTTGTAATTCGTTGCCATATTTTATGTTAATAAAATTAATTTTTTATTTATTCTTTTTTAATAATAGGAGTTTATCTGATTGTTGTTGTACGTTTTTATCGTTTGTAATTATGATAACCGTTGCGTTTGCTTCCGTTTTTAAATATTTCATCATATCATCTTCTCTTTCCTTTGAAAGATGTAACAAAGGTTCGTCTAATAATAACAAGTTCGGTTTGCCTAATAAAGCCCTCATTAATTTTATATTTTGTATCACAGCGTTGCTTAGTCGTTTACCAGTGGGATCTAGCGCTGTATCGTATCCATTTTTATGACTTAATATAAACTCTGTGAGTCCAAGCTTGTCTGCTAAGTAAGTAATTTCATTCATAGAAATATTGGTATTGCCCATGGTAAGATTCTCCAAAATGGTTCCTTTAAAGATATCTTGCCCTGTGAGCATAATGCCAGTTTGTGTTCGCAAGCTTTGTAATTTATAATTACCAATAGGAATCTGGTTGATGAGTACACTTCCTGTAAAACCAGCGTAAGAACCAGTAAGCAAACGAAGAATGGTTGTTCTTCCCGTTCCAGAATCTCCACTTATGCAAGCTATTTGTTTATTTTCAATTTCAAGGCTAACATTTTTAATACCCACACTACCATCTGGGTACACAAAACTAACATCTTGAAGTTTTATGGTACACCCATTTATGGAAATAAAATCCATATTTCCACTTTCCTCTGAGCGACTATCTACAATTTTACTTAATTTTTCAATGGATGTTAAGCTTTCAAATACATTATCCATGGTACCTATTAACTTTTCTACAGAATTGATGATAAGAATTATTACAATGTCTGCAGCAATAAATTGACCAACATTTATTTCTTGATTAAGCAATAGCCATGTACCAGCAATAAGCATGGTAGATACAATTAATATTTTAAACCCAATCAAACTCCAATATTGCGTATTCAATATCTTAAAATGTGCTGTTCTACTTTGTAGGTAACCAGTAATTTCTTCGTCGGTATTACGCATATGTAAGTTAGTACCCTTGCTATATTTAAATGTTTTTGCACTTCTTGCAACTTCTTGTAACCAGCCTGCCGTTTTGTATTTATAATCGCTGGCCAGCATGCTGGTTTGAAACCCTCTATTGGAAGTTACCCTTAAAATAATGATTAAAACAATAAGAACAAAAGCGCCAAATGCTATAAAAATTGGATGGTAAAAGGAAAGTAAAATTAACCCAAGTATTATTTGAATAAGCGATGTGGGTATATCTACCAATACCTTTTCGATACTCTTAGCCAGTGCAACAACATCAAAAAACCTATTTACAACTTCTGGCAAATAATAATTATCCATTTCCTCCAAATCCATATCAGGAATTTTATGCCCAAACTCCAAAGAATATCTGGTAAATATTTTTTGCCTTATTCGCTCTATAACCTGCAATTGCCTTACTTGTACAAATCCATTTAAAAATACGCCTCCAATAACGATTACAATAAGAATAACAATGGAAGTTGAGAGCGTGGCTGCCATTACAAAACTTATGATGGTTTGTATACCAAGCGGTAAAGTAAGAGAAATGAGTCCGCCTACAATAGCAAAAAAGTAAACAGAACCTACATCTTTTCTATCAGCCATAATAAGCCGATGCAATTTCAATAATGCATTGGGTAAAGAGGAAACATTTGCCATAATCTTACTTTGCTTAAATATAAGGTGCAAATATAAATAATTATCAATTACAATAGTATTACTATTGCTAATAATTAATTATTAAATAATTTGTTAGTTTAACTATTACATTTTATACCTTTGCCCAAATACATTACCATGCAGATAGATTTTAAAATCAAAATGAGCGATAAGCTTTATGTAAGAGACCCCGAGGGAACAGATATCGGTAAAATGATTGTAAAGTCTGCAGTTACTATGATTTCAAACATTGGTTATGAGCAATTTACTTTTAAAAAATTGGCCGCTGAAATTAATAGTACAGAAGCTACCGTTTATCGATATTTTGAAAATAAACACAAGCTATTAATTTATTTACTGGATTGGTATTGGTCGTTTATCGAATTTCAAGTAATATTTCAATTAAATAATATTACAGACCCTGCAGAAAAAATAAAAAAAGTAATAGATATTTTGGTGTGGGAAGATAATGCCGCTTTGGTTTTTACGGAACCCGACCAACAAGCTTTGTATTATATTGCCATAGCAGAAGGCAGCAAAACCTATTTGAGCAAAGATGTGGATGATAACAATAAAGAGCTCCTCTACAAACCATTTAAAGATTTATGCGCAAGAATTGCTTTGATTTTTAAAGAGTATAATCCAAAGTATAAGTACCCTGCCTCTCTTGCCAGTACAATTGTAGAAACTTCCCACTTACAATATTACTTTATGCAACACTTACCTAGGCTATGTGATTTTAGTAAAAAGAAAAACCCAAAAGACATAGAAGCATATCTGGAGCATTTGGTTTTTGGTGCATTGGACTCGAAATAATATAACGGATACATTACTTAATAATTAAATCCGATTCGGAAAATAATGATTACAAAAAAACCTTCGCAAAAGCGAAGGTTTTTTTGTAAAATAATGATCTTTTATGCAAAATATTTAACTATCTTAAGCAGCTTTTTTAGCTACTTTTTTACCCTTTTTAGCTACTGCTTTTGTTGGATTAGAAGAAACCGCTTTTACTGGAGCTGATACTGGTGTAACAGCATCGGAAGTAGCCATAGCAGGAATTCCAGCCTTTAATTTAGCATAATCTTCCGTACTTAATACTTCTCCTTTAATAGTGATACTCTTGGTATCCTCTGCACCAGCAAATTTTACATTCATGTGCTTTTCAAATGCTCCCAAACCGCCTGCATTATACGTAGCAGTAATAGTTCCTGTTTTGCCAGGTGCAATAGGCGTTTTTGTATAATCACCAATTGTACAACCGCATGTAGGACTCGCACTCTCAATAATCAAATCTTTCGTACCTGTATTTACCACTGTAAAAACAGCAGGGGCTGGTATCCCTTGTGGAATTTTACCCATTTCTACTGTCTCCATTTTAATTTTTGCAATATCATCAGACTTTACTTGAGCAAAGGATGTAGCTGCAAGTGCAAACGCTGCAAAAGAAAATAATAATTTTTTCATACGCTGTTTTTTTAGTTTAATTTTTAGTTTAATTTAATTTTTAATTTTTCAAATCATTCGCTCCCTCATTAGTGGGCGCACTCGTAGTAGGTGTTTTCCATACTTCACCCTTAATAAGCAATACCCTTGATTGGGTACCATTATAGGTAATTGTAATAGACTTGGTAAATGGCCCCTCAGCTGCTGCATTGTATCCCACAGTAATTTGTGATTTTTGGCCTGCTGCAATTTCTTTTTCTTTATCCCACTGTGGTGTTGTACAACCACAACTTGCTTGCACATTATCCAATTTAAATGGAGTGGTACCCGTATTTGATACTTCAAAAATATGGGTAACCGGTTTGCCTTGTGGTATTTTACCGAAGTCAAATTCAGTTTCTTTTAATCCAAGGGTTTCGGCCAATACAGGCTTCACTGCATTTTCAGCGGTTACAGCAGCAGGTTTGACCACTGCTGCAGGTGTAGCTTTGCTAGCCTCTTTTGCATGGTTATGTCCTGCATGTTCATCAATAACGGCTGTTTGTGCATTCGATATCAATGCACCTAAACCTAGTGTACAAACAAAAAGTATTTTTTTCATATTAGTTGTTTTTCAATTTAAGAGCCCAAATATACAAAAAGGTTTTCTTTTCAAATAATTTCAATTTGTTATCTAAGTAATTTAACAAAACGCTTTTATTTCAATAATTTTACAGCAATTTAAAAATATGGATACCTTGAACGAAATAGACGCTGCATCATTAGAAAAATTAAGTTTCGATAATTTTCGCAATGAAGTAATAAAAGATTACCACAATGCATGCATAAGTAGGGAAGCTAGCTTACTTGGACGAAAAGAAGTGCTTACCGGAAAAGCCAAATTTGGCATTTTTGGAGACGGGGCAGAAGTGCCACAAATAGCTATGGCTAAGTTCTTTAAGCCAGGCGATTTTCGTTCTGGGTACTATCGGGACCAAACTTTCATGTTTGCCAGTGGGTTATCTACTGTTCAGCAATTCTTTGCCCAATTGTATGCAGATACTGATGTAACCCACGATCCTTTTAGTGCCGGTAGGCAAATGAATGCACATTTTGCAACCAAAATGGTTGATGATAATGGGGATTGGTTGCCTTTAGCACTTCTAAAAAATGTATCAAGCGATATAGCCCCTACTGCAGGCCAAATGCCAAGAGCACTTGGTTTAGCCTATGCAAGCAAATTTTTTAGGCAGGTAAAAGAACTAAAAAAGGAGACAAACCTTAGCAATAATGGAAACGAAATATGTTTTTGTACTATTGGAGACGCTTCTACAAGTGAAGGGCATTTTTGGGAAACCATCAATGCAGCAGGCGTTTTACAAGTTCCTTTGGCTGTTTTTGTTTGGGATAATGGCTACGGTATTTCTGTACCAAAAGAACACCAAACCACCAAAGGTTCTATATCAGAAGCACTTGCCGGATTTCAAAAAAATGAAGGTACAAATGGGTTTGATATTTATAAGCTCAAAGGTTGGGATTATGCGAGTATGTGCGAAGTGCTAGAACCCGCCATCGAAAAAATAAGGGAAACACACACACCTGCCATTTTTCACATTGAAGAAATAACACAACCGCAAGGCCACTCCACTTCTGGCAGTCATGAGCGTTATAAAAATATAGAAAGATTAAATTGGGAAAAAGAATGGGATTGCATAAAACAAATGCGTAATTGGATTTTGGAAAATGCCCTTGCTTCAGAAGAAGAGTTAAAATCGGTAGAAGAAGAAACCGTTGCTTTTGTAAAACAAAGTAAGCAAGCCGCATGGGAAAATTACCTAAATCCTATAAAAGCTATTGTATCCGAAACGGTAACATTACTTAAAAATACAAACAACGAAGCTGCCGGCAAGCATGCGGCTACTTTGGCATCTTTACGTGAGCCATTGCGTAGGGATATTTTAAAAACATTGGCAACTGCTTTATACGATTTACCGGCAGTAGAAGCGAGTACAGTTACAAATTATTACAATACTTTACTCAATAGCAGCAATAAATTATATGATGCTTTTTTGTACAATGAAGGACCAAAATCTGCTTTAAAAGTGCCAGTTATAGCTGCTCAATACGATGAAACTTCTGCTACAATAAATGGATACGAAGTACTCAATAAATATTTTGACCAACTTTTTGCCAACAACAATAAAGTAGCAGCATTTGGCGAAGACCTAGGATTTATTGGAGATGTGAACCAGGGCTTCAGCGGCTTGCAAGAAAAGTATGGCAAAGAAAGAATTTTCGATACGGGTATAAGGGAACTTACCATTATGGGACAGGGTATAGGCATGGCTTTGAGAGGATTGCGCCCCATTGCCGAAATTCAATATTTAGATTATTTATTGTACGGCTTGCAACCATTGAGTGACGATGTAGCTACCACTCATTTTCGTACTGCCGGCCAGCAAAGTGTACCACTCATTGTACGTACACGTGGGCATAGGCTTGAGGGCATTTGGCATAGTGGCTCGCCTATGGGTATGATCGTGAATGCGCTACGTGGTATGTATGTGTGTGTACCACGCAACATGACACAAGCTGCAGGCATGTACAACACGCTCCTGCAAGGCAACGACCCAGGGCTGGTAATAGAATGCCTAAATGGCTATCGCTTAAAAGAAAAACTACCCAGCAACTTACAGGCATTTAATGTACCACTTGGTGTGCCAGATATATTAAAAGAAGGTACAGATGTAACCATTGTGAGCTATGGCTCTACATTGCGTATAGTACAAGAAGCAGCAGAAATGTTGGCTAAAATGGATATCAGTTGCGAAGTTATTGATGTACAAACATTATTGCCTTTCGATATAAACCATCTCATTGTAGCATCGCTCAAAAAAACAAACAGGATAATTTTTGTAGACGAAGATGTACCAAGTGGTGCCGCCGCTTATATGTTCAATAAAGTAATGGAAGAGCAAAAAGGATACAAATATTTAGATGTAAGTCCACGCACCCT